>RGGX01000138.1 GCA_010024485.1 Actinomycetota bacterium
GTCGGGGGTTCGAGTCCCTCCTGCCCTGCTGTCCCAACGGGACGAGAACACGAATACACCCACACGACATGTCACTCGATGATCTGAACCGCGAACAGAAGCGCCAACTGCGGCGCCAGGGCGCCCTCGACGAGAAGGGCGCCCCGACGCGCGCGCCTCGACCCGCCCAGCGCGAGAAGGTCGGCCCCCGTCAGTACCTCCGAGAGGTGCGCGACGAGATGCGCAAGGTGGCGTGGCCGACCAAGCCGGAGGTCATCCGCTACTCGACGATCGTGACGGTGACCGTGGTGATCTACACCGCCATCGTCGCGGGCCTCGACTTCGGACTCCGCGAGATCATGGACTGGTTCTACACATGAGCACCGACGACAGCATCGACACCACCGACAGCGGCTCCGGCCTGCTCGATCCGGAGGTCCGCTTCGCCGAGGACGCGGGCGAGGAGACCCTCCCCGCGGGCGAGGACCTGCTCCCCTCCGGAGACGCCGAGACCGCCGCCGAGTCCACCGACGAGGTTGACGACGCCTCCACCGAGACCCCAGTCGGCGACGACGAAGCGGTCTCCGATGACGCGGTGGCCGAGTCGGCTCCCGATGCCGATGACGCGGTCATCGAGGACGACCCCTGGACCCGTCCCGGGCAGTGGTACGTCGTGCACACCCAGTCCGGCTACGAGAAGAAGGCCACCGCCAACCTCGAAGCCCGCATCCAGTCGATGGATCTCGAGCACAAGATCTACGAGGTCGTCATCCCGACCGAAGAGGTCGTCGAGTTCAAGAACGGCAAGAAGCAGACCGTCAACAAGAAGGTCTTCCCCGGCTACCTGCTCGTGCGCTGCGAGATGGACGACGAGTCCTGGTACTGCATCCGGAACACCCCGAACATCACCGGGTTCGTCGGTCAGAACGACCGCGGTCAGCGCCCGTCACCGCTGCGCCGCCGCGAGGTCCGCACCTTCCTCGCGCCGAAGACCCCGGCCGAGCAGGCCGCCGCGCGCCCCAAGCCGAAGCTCGACTACGAGGTCGGCGAGGCGGTGCGCGTGAAGGAGGGCCCGTTCGCCGACTTCGCCGGAGAGATCGCCGAGATCAACGCCGACCACCTGAAGTTGAAGGTGCTCGTGAACATCTTCGGTCGCGAGACACTCGTCGAGATGGATTTCAGTCAGGTCGCCAAGCTCTGAGCGACCCGGGACACGAACAGCGAGAGAGACAACCATGGCCAAGAAGAAAGTCGCAGCGATCGTCAAGATCCAGATCGAGGCTGGCAAGGCGACGCCCGCCCCGCCCGTCGGCACCGCCCTCGGTCCGCACGGCATCGCGATCATGGACTTCGTCAAGGCGTACAACGCCGCCACCGAGTCCCAGGCCGGCACGGTCGTGCCGACCGAGATCACGATCTACGAGGACCGCACCTTCGACTTCATCCTGAAGACGCCGCCTACCCCGGTGCTCATCCGCCAGAAGGCCGGGATCGAGAAGGCCTCCGAGCGGCCCGGCACCGAGACCGCCGCGACCATCACCGAGGCCGATGTCGAGGAGATCGCCAAGATCAAGATGCCCGACCTCAACGCGAACGACATCGAGGCCGCCAAGCAGCAGGTGCGTGGCACCGCAAGGTCGATGGGTGTCGCGATCGCCTGATCGCGCGCCCACGAACACCGATCCGGCCCGGGACGACCTCGCCCGGGGGATCACCCGACGAACAGAGGGAGACTCACATGTCAGGGAAGAAGTACACCGATGCGGTCGCGAAGTACGACCGCGATTCGTTCTACGCGCCGGCTGAGGCGCTCGGACTGGTGAAGGAGATGGCCTCGGCGAAGTTCGACGAGACCGTCGAGGTCGCCATCCGTCTGGGCGTCGACCCCCGCAAGGCGGACCAGATGGTGCGTGGCACCGTCGCCCTGCCCTCGGGCACCGGTCGCGACGTCCGCGTGGCCGTGTTCGCCGCCGGCGCAGCCGCCGAGGAGGCGCGCGCAGCCGGCGCCGACATCGTCGGCGCCGATGACCTCGCCGCCGAGATCGAGGCCGGCAAGATGGACTTCGACCTCACCATCGCGACGCCGGACATGATGCCCCTCGTCGGCCGTCTCGGTCGCGCCCTCGGCCCCCGCGGCCTCATGCCCAACCCGAAGACCGGCACCGTCACCACCGATGTGGGGCGCGCCGTCGGCGAGTTCAAGGGCGGCAAGGTCGAGTACCGCACCGACCGCTACGGCAACGTGCACGTCCAACTCGGCAAGGTCAGCTTCGAGGCCTCGGCCATCGAGGCCAACTTCCGCGCCGTCATCGATGAGATCCAGCGCGCCAAGCCGGCCAGCGCCAAGGGCCGCTACATCAAGAAGATCACCGTCTCGTCGACCATGGGCCCCGGGGTCCGTGTCGACACCGGTCGCCTCCGTCCCGACCAGGACTGAGGCGGTGGGAGTCGCTCCGGCCAGCCGGTAGCGTCCCCCGTCCAACTGAAGAACGCTCGCCGAAGACCGTCGGTCCCGTGAGGGGTAATGGGTGGGAGACCATCCGCCGACCGAGGTGCTGCCTCCCCGGACGGCTCGTGCCGCTCGGCGTGGTGTCGCCCATGCGAGCCACCCGAGCATCCGAGAGGAGGTAACACATGACCGAAACCGCAACCGCTGAGGTCCGAGCCCCCCGACCCGAGAAGGTCGAGGCCGTGGCGCGGATCGCCGAGAGGCTTCGTGGCAGCGACGCCGTGTTCGTGACCGAGTACCGCGGTCTCACCGTGACCGAGTTGGCATCCCTCAGGACGTCGCTCCGTCCCGCCGGGGCGGAGTACGCCGTCTACAAGAACACCCTCGCGCGCTTCGCCGTCCGCGAGGTGGGTCTCGAGGGTCTCGAGGAGATGCTCGTCGGCCCGACGGCCCTGACCTTCGTCTCCGGCGACATCGCCGCGGCCGCGAAGGCCCTGCGCGACGTCTCCAAGACGAACGCCAACCTCGTCCTGAAGGGCGGCGCCCTCGGTGAGACGCTCCTCGGAGCCGGCGACATCGTCGCGCTGGCGGATCTCCCCTCGCGGGAGGAACTGCTCGCTCGGATGGCCGGGGCCCTGCAGGCACCGCTCACCAAGACCGCCGGTCTGCTGCAGGCGCTGCCGCGGAACTTCGCCTACGGGCTCTCCGCGCTCATCGACAAGCAGGCGGCCTGACAGCGACAGCACCACACGGGGCACTGAGGTGTCCCACCCCAAACACTCAGTCAACACACACGAATCGGGGCGAGGCCCCGGAAACAGAAGGAGAGAAGAATGGCAACCAAAGATGAGGTTCTCGACGCCATCTCGAACATGACCGTTATCGAGCTCAAGGAGCTTCTCGACGCGTTCGAGGAGCGCTTCGAGGTGACTGCTGCCGCTCCGGTGGCGGTCGCTGCCGCGGCCCCGGCCGGCGGTGCCGCCGGTGGTGGCGACGCCGCTGCCGCCGACAAGGATGAGTTCGACGTCATCCTCGCCGACGCGGGCGGCCAGAAGATCCAGGTC
>RGGX01000139.1 GCA_010024485.1 Actinomycetota bacterium
TGGGTGCCGACCCACCACTCCGCCCAGGGCCGGCCGTCGGCGGGCAGGCCGAGGAGGTCATCCGGACCGGCATGGTCGCCTTCATGGAGGGGGCGATGATCCACGGGGTCTTCCACGGCGACCTCCACGGCGGGAACCTCTTCGTCCTCGCTGACGGTCGCACCGCCCTCCTCGACTTCGGCATCGTCGCCCGGTTGTCCGAGGCGCGGCGGGTCGCCTTCCTCCGGCTCCTGATCTGCGCCACCACCAACGATGTGAAGGGCCAGATGGCAGCCCTCCGTGATCTCGGGGCGCTCCCCCAGGACACCGATCTCGATGCGGTGATCCACGATCTCCGTCTCGACCAGGCACCGATCGACCCGACCACGCTGACCGGCGAGGAGATGGTGGCCGAGGTGCAGCGGGTGGTGAAGGCGATGCTCGGATACGGAGCGCGTCTACCGAAGGAACTCATGCTCTACGTGAAGAACATGGTCTTCCTCGACGGGGCGATCGCCCGACTCGCTCCCGAGCTCGATCTACTCGCCGAGGTGACCAACATCTCGATGGTGTTCACCCAGCGACACGGGGACAAATTGCTTCGCGACCTCGGCATGGACGCCAGTCGCGTCACGGTCGACCTCGACAGCGTGAAGGCCGGTTTCGGGGTGGACCTCGACACCGAGCGACTCACCTACCGCGAGCTGCAGGAGCGTCGGGCGTTGATCCAGAGGCGCATGCGCTCGCACGTCGAGTCGCAGCGTGGCCGTCGCTGAGCGCTTCATCTAGTTTCGGCGCGTGCGCCTCGTCATCGCCCGCTGCTCGGTCGACTACGCCGGACGTCTCTCGGCCCATCTGCCCGAGGCGGTCCGACTGATCATGGTGAAGGCCGACGGCTGCGTCGCGATCCATGCCGATGGCGGCGCCTACAAGCCGCTCAACTGGATGAACGCCCCGAACACCATCGTCGACAACGGCGATCACTGGGTGGTCACCAACCCGAAGGACGAGACCCTCACCATCCATCTCCACGAGGTGGTCTCCGACAGCGAGCACGAGTTCGGTGACGATCCCGGACTCTCCAAGGACGGGGTGGAGGCACACCTCCAGGAGCTGCTGGCGGCCGCCCCGGAGGTGATGGAGGACGGGTTGCGTCTCGTGCGGCGCGAGTATCCAACGGCTATCGGCCCGGTGGATCTGCTCTGCCGCGACACCGACGATCGGGTCGTCGCGGTCGAGGTGAAGCGGCGCGGCGAGATCGACGGGGTGGAGCAGCTCACGCGCTACATCGAGCGCCTCCATCACGACTCCTCGCTCGGTGAGGTACGCGGCATGTTCGTCGCCCAGGTCATCAAGCCGCAGGCCCGCGTGCTCGCCGAGAGCCGGGGCTTCGTTTGCGTGGAGGTCGACTACGACTCGCTGCGCGGCCTCGCCCCCGACGAGCTCCGGCTGTTCTGACCGCCGATCCGGCGCCTCCGGTGCCGATACCGTGACCCCATGCGCGCGGTGCACGGGACGGCCCGTCACTACGACTGGGGCGACACGACCTTCATCCCCGACCTCCTCGGCCTGCCCGCCGACGGCCGGCCCTGGGCGGAGTGGTGGGTCGGCACCCACCCGAGTGCTCCCTCAACCCTCGACGACGGATCCCCGCTGGCCGCGACGACCGGTTCACTCCCGTGGCTCCTCAAGGTGCTGTCAGCGGCGCAGCCGCTCTCGATGCAGACCCATCCCGACGCCGAAGCGGCGCGGCGCGGCTTCCAGACCGGTGTCTTCTCCGACCCGAACCCGAAGCCGGAACTGCTGGTGGCTCTCACCTCGTTCTCGGCGCTGTGCGGGGTGCGCCCGATCGATGCGACCGTCGCGCTGCTCAACGACCTCGACCTCGGTGCTGTCGCGAAGCGGATCGACTCAGAGGGGTCGGTGGTCTCGCTCGTCGACGATCTCTACCGCGGAGACTTCGACCCCGGAGTGGTGATCGAGGCCTGTCGCGGCGCCGACCGGCCCGAGGCCCGCTGGGTGGTCGACCTCGACACGCGCTATCCGGGGGAACCGAGCGTCGCGGTGGCACTCCTGCTCAATCTGGTCGAACTCGCTCCCGGCGAGGCGATCCGCCTCGATGCGGGAAACCTGCACGCCTATCTCTCAGGGTCCGGTCTCGAGTTGATGGGTTCGAGCGACAACGTCGTCCGGGGTGGGTTGACCTCCAAGCCCGTCGATGTCGACCTGCTGCTCTCGACGGTCGACCTAACCCCACTGGCCGAGCCGGTGCTGCCCATCGCCGACCGCTACGAACTCCCGGCTGCCGGCGTGGCCCTCGACCGGGTCAGAACCGCGCTGACCGTCGAGAGCCCGACGGTGGTGTTCGAGTCGGCGGGACGGTTCACCCTTGTCGAGCCGGGGGATCTCGCGGAGATGCCGGCCGGCGGCTACGCCGTCGTGCCGCTCGAGGCCTGACGGTCGATCAGAGCGTCATACATCGCCTCGGTACCGGCGATGAGGGCCGTCGCCTGATCATCGCTCAGCGCCGAGACCGCGGACTCCACGATCGAATCGGTGATCTCTTCCGCTCGGGTATGCCGTTCGCGTTCATCGTCGGTCACGGTGTGGGCGTCCTCCGGCCAGCCGAAGACCGCCACGTCGTTGGGACGCTTGATGATGTGGGCGACCATCGAGGTCAGCCCGACAGCGCGGACCGCGGCGAGGTGAGCGGAGCCACGCAGTTCCCGCAGCACCACCGCCTGGTGGTACGCGGCGGCTGCCGCATCCTCGGGGACGGGTTCGGACTTCCAACCGGCGAACAGGTGGAGACCGGAATCGTCCGCGGCGTTGATCACCGCCGAGGCGGCGTCCACGTAGGCCTCGAGTCCAGACAGCTCGTCGAACAGCGATCGGGCGTGCGCGTGGGCGCAGGCGATGTACTCCCGAGCCGCCTCCCGCGGGTCGAGTCGCTCCTTGGCGCTCGTCCACAGTTTGTCGACCAGTCCGGGGTTGAAGTACCCGAACGCCGAGTGAACGACGGCGGCGTCCACATCGCCGAGCACACCGCCCCGACCCAGGAAGTAGAAACGAAATCCATCGAGACCGAGTTCCTTCCCTCGGGCGACAGTGTCGGGATGGAAGATGAAGGTCTCGGCGAGTCGGCCGGTCTTCAACGCGATGGTCTGGGTGGTGTCTCGAGCATTCACAGGACTGATCATCTCAGGAGCGAGGTCATGTCGCCGAGTCATCGTGCGGGAGGTGCCGCACGTCCGCGGGCCGACCGGTGTTGCCCCAGGCCATCCCCGTCATCGTGCGCAGGTGCGCGAGGTCGTGGTCGATGAGTCGAGGAGCGGCGGCGATGACCCCGCCGTCGGCGAGCACCTCGGTCCCAGTGACGAACCGCGACTCGTCTGAGGCCAGCCAAGCGACGACATCAGCGATGGCCTCGGCGGTACCGCGCTCCGGCCAGGGTTGTATCTGCTCGCGCCACGAGTCGGTGAACTCGGG
>RGGX01000140.1 GCA_010024485.1 Actinomycetota bacterium
GATCTCACCATCTCCACGATGCTCGCCTTCGGCAACGCCCTCCGCGGGGTCGACACCTCCTCGATCGGCTCCTACCAGGTGAGCTCGACCAGTCGGAACGTCGGCGGCCAGGCGGTGCTCATCCCCCAGCTCGACAACGCCGAGATGCAGGGAATCCTCAGCGTGTTCCGCGGTGACACCGCGCTCGACGCCAGCGAGGTGGCCCTCGACGAGGCCGACGGCGCACCGCTCGAGGCGGACCCGGGGGCACCCGACCCCGGTGCGCCGGCGCCCGAACCCGCCGTGGTCGGCGGGCCCGCCGGAGAGTCCGGACTGCTGCAACTGCTACTACCGCTGCTCCCTGAGGTGCTCGCTCCCTCCCAGAGCGAACCTCCCGCGGACAACACGATCGGGTGGGTCCCCGACCCGCTGGTCACCTGCGACTGAACGCACCGCCGAGCGCACGGACCACATCACCCGGTCCGGCCACCCGCTCCAGATGGGCGCCGACGCGGTCGGCGAGGACCTCCGCGGCCGTGGTGTCCTCGGCCGGGGCGAGGATCACCAGGTCGGACAGCATCGCAGCGGCCGCGAGGACGCCACCGTCGTCGGTGGCACGACAGTCCGACAGCACGACGGTGATATGACGCCCGGCGGGACGGCTGAGTTCGACCTCGACGGCAGCCTCCAACCCAGCCCTCAACCCCGTCGTGCCGTGCCCCCGCAGCCCGAGTATCTCCGACACCACCTCCTCGGCCTCGCGGGGCTCAGCCGGGTCGACGTGTCGCGTCACCTCCCCCGCGAAGCTGACAACCCCATGACGACCCGGCAGTCGCAGGCAGACCGCCGCCGCCGCGAGGGCAGCCGTGGCGAGGGCGGCACCGCTCATCGATCCCGAGCGGTCGATCACCAGACACACCGAGGTCGGGGGGTGAGCCCAGTCGATCTGGTGGAGTTCGTCACCGGAGTCGACGCCGAGACGTCGGAGGGCGAGCACCTCCGGCGCGCGATCGATGTCGAGATCCGCCCCGGAACCCGGATCGAACGGCGTCGAGGAGAGCCGACCCGACCCGGATGCCGGACCGAGGCCCCGAGCGATATCGACGAACACCGAGCAGGCCACCATCAGCGCCCGACGCCGGAGTTCCTCGTCCACGGCGTTCGTCATCGTGGCCAACAACGTGAGCGCGGCATCCGGGTCGGCCCCGAGGGCCGCCTCGAGCGCCGCCTCATCGAGACGGCCGACCTCGGGTGAGAGCTGATCGAAGAGGGGGTCCTGAGCGAGTTCGAAGCGATTGGCCCGAGGGGCCGAACCCGTCCCGCGGTGATCGGGGCGCTTCAGACCGCCGGACGCCGGGTCCGGCTGGTCGCTTTTCCCGGATCGCCCTCCCGAGGTGAGCCCTCGTCATCGGAGACGCGGAGGTGACGCTCCCAGAGTTCGGTGATCACGTCCTCAGCGCTCCGTCCGCTGCCCTCGCGAACCCGGACCCGACCCGACAGCGCCGCGAGCGCCGCATCGAGGGGGATTCCGGTCCCACCTCGGATCGCGAGGAGTTGCGCGGCCACCGCGACGGTGTCGATCGCCCCTCGCACCGAGGAGCCCGACCGCAGGTCGGGATGATCCCGGGTCGACCGCACCATCTCGACCACCGCGAGGACCTCGGAGCCGGTGACGGCTCCGGTGGCCCGTGCGACGATCTCGGTCTCCTCCTCCGCCGACTGGTAGTCGAACGAGACCCGGCAGACACGGTCCATGACAGCGCCGGAGATACGTCCGGTGCCCACCGCGTCGAACGGGTTCATGGCGGCGACCAGCCGGAAGCCGTCGACGGCGAGAACGCGACCGAGCCGCGGGACGACCACCTCGCGCTCGCTCATCACCGAGACGAGCGCGTTCAGTGTCTCCTCCGGCACGCGGTTGATCTCCTCGATGTAGAGGAGGCCGCCGGAGCGCATCGCGCGCAGCAGCGGGCCGTCGACGAACACCTCGGGCACATAACCCTCGCTCAGCACGGTGGCGGGATCGAAGTGGCCCACCAGTCGCGCCGGGGTGAGCTCCGCGGTGCCCTCGACGAACTCGAAACCCGCGGCGAGGTCGGCAGCGAGGGCTCGGAGCAGGGTCGACTTCCCGGTGCCGGGCGGACCCTCAAGGAGTACGTGGCGTCCGGCCCGCAGCGCGGCCAACAGGACATCGATCTCGCGGCCCCGTCCGACGACGGCGCTGCGGATCGCGTCGATGTCGGTCGGATCAGTCGAAGACGATGACACCGCGGATGTTCTCTCCGTTGCGCATCGCGTCGTACCCCTCGTTGATCTGGTCGAGCGTGTAGGTCCTGGTCACGAGGTCGTCCAGGTTCAGCTGTCCCTGCGTGTACATCTCGAGGAGGCGCGGGATGTCGCGACGGATGTTGCCCGAGCCGAAGAGCGAACCGACGATCTGCTTCTCGAAGAGGGTGAGCATCGACGCCGGGATGGCGATCGACTGCTCGGCGGTCGGGTGGATGTTGGTGACCACGATCTTCGAGCGCTTCGCGCCCAACCAGAACGCCTCTCCCAACGCGTCGCCGTCTCCGACGCCCATGGTCATGATGACCTTGTCGAAGCCTCGACCCCAGGTCGAGTCACCCATGTTCTCGAGGGCCTCCTGCACCGAGGAGTACGTGTGGGTCGCGCCGAACTCCATGGCCTTCTCCCGCTTGAACTCAACCGGATCGATGGCCGCAATCGCCCGGGCTCCGGCCATGCGGGCCCCCTGGACGGCGTTCGCGCCGATCCCGCCGACACCGACCACGGCGACGTACTCACCGGGTTGGACATCGGCGGCGTAGACGGCCGAGCCCCATCCGGTGACGACACCGCATCCGAGGAGACAGGCCTTGTCGAGAGGCCAGTCGGGCTCGATCTTCACGCAGCTCGCCTCGTTGACGACGGTGTGCTCGGCGAACGTCCCGAGCAGACACATCAACGTGAGGTCGGCACCATCGAGGTCATGGTGACGCGCGGTGCCATCGGTCATCTGCAGCCCGAGCGGGAAGGCCTCACCACCGGAGTCGCACAGGTTCGAGTGTCCGGTGACGCAGGAGTCGCAGCGTCCGCAGGCGGGGATGAACCCGAAGACCACATGATCGCCGACGGCGAGCCCGGTAACACCCTCACCTACCTCCATGACGACACCAGCGCCCTCGTGACCACCGATGATCGGCATGGGCGGTGTGGCCCCGGCGAGATCTCCGGTGACGACGTGCTCGTCGGAGTGGCACATACCGGAGGCAGCGAGCTTCACGAGCACCTCGTCACTGGCGACTTGCCTGCCGCATTTCCGATCATCGGAGGGCATGAGGGTGCTGGTGTCGTTCAGCAAGTTGGATCGAGTGTCACGTGGTTGCAGCCTGGCGACCACGTCGTATTCGGTTTCATTCCCTCGTGTGGTCGTTGCCCGAGCTGCAGCACCGGTCACCAGAACATCTGCGA
>RGGX01000015.1 GCA_010024485.1 Actinomycetota bacterium
GGGCCGTGGTGCTCGACGATTCGACATTCCACCTCGAGGCCCCCGGAGCGACCTTCGCGGGCCGTGACGTCTTCGCCCCGGCCGCCGCCCACCTGTGCAACGGCGTCGACCTCAGCGATCTGGGTTCACCGGTCGATCCCGTCGAGTTGATGCCCGGGACGATCCCTCTGCCCCGCCACGAGGGAGTCGAGGTCATCGCCGAGGTGCTCTGGGTCGACCGTTTCGGCAACTGTCAGATCAATGTGGGGAGCGGTGAGTTGCCCGAGGGTTGGGGGCTGACCCTCACCCTCCGCCTCGACGACCCGACCTCGCCCACCGGAAACGTGCGTCGATCGATCACCCGCTGCGCCTCCTTCGCGGAGATCGGAGGGGGTATCGGACTCGTGAACGACTCGCACGGGCTCCTCGCCATCTGCGTCGACCGTCAGTCGGCGGCCAGCGAACTCGGCATCGGTGAGGGCGACCAGGTGGTCCTCACCGACGGCGGCGAACCGGATCCGGTGACGGTTCCCGTGGAACTCGGTCGCGGGTAGGGTCCGAGCGTGCGCCCCGCGACGACCCTCGCCCTCGGCCTGCTCCTTGCCGCGATTCTCGTGGCGGGCATCGTCTCGCTCGTCCGCCTCTGAGCGAGACGGGTCGGCCATGCCGACACGAATGTCGAGCAGGCTTTGTGAAATCTTGCACGAGCGTCCTACCCTTGCGGTTGATGTCCCCCCATCGCACCAGACGACGCATCCCCGATGCGACCGTGTCGCGCCTTCCGATCTACCTGCAGATCCTCACCTCCCAACTCGAGGCAGGTGTCTCGAACATGTCCTCCGAGGAACTCGCGGGCCTCGCCGGAGTGAACGCGGCCAAAGTCCGTAAAGACCTCAGCTACCTCGGCAGCTATGGAACGCGCGGTGTCGGCTATGAGGTGCAGTACCTCGTGTACCAGATCCGACACGAACTCGGACTCGAGCACGACTGGCACGTCGTCATCGTCGGAGCCGGCAACCTCGGTCAGGCCCTCGCCGGGTACGGAGGCTTCGCCGATCGCGGCTATCCGGTCGCCGGCATCGTCGACATCTCACCCGACAAGGTCGACACCGTGGTCGGTGGTGTCCGCGTCCGCCCCCTCGATGACCTCCAGCAGATCGTCTCCTCCAAGAACGTGTCGATCGGCGTCATCGCGACGCCGGGGCCGGCTGCCCAGGAGGCCGCCGACCTGCTGGTCCGCGCCGGTGTCACCAGCATCTTGAACTTCGCCCCCGTGGTGCTCACCGTGCCCCTCGGAGTCACCGTCCGCAAGGTCGACCTCGCCGTCGAACTCCAGATCCTCTCGTACCACGAGCAGCGTCGCGCGGCCGCCGCCAGCGGCCTCCGCGCCGTGTCGGGCGAGGGCGGCCGCGGCGCGAGCGCATAGGGTTCGCGTCGATGTCGATCCTCGTCGTCGGAGTGAACCACCGGACCGCTCCGCTCAACGTCCTCGAGCGTCTCGCGCTCACCGGAGACGAGGCGGCGAAGACCGTCGCTGGACTCGCCGCCCGTGACAACCTCCGCGAGGTCGTCGTGCTCAGCACCTGCAACCGCACCGAGGTCTACGCCGTCACCGAGCGGTTCCACGGCGCCTACGCCGACATCAGCGAACACCTCTGCACCGTGAGTGGGCTCAACACCGACGAACTCACACCGCACCTGTACTCCGAGCACGACGACGCCGCTGTCGCCCACCTGTTCGAAGTGGCGTCCGGCCTCGACTCGGTGGTGGTCGGCGAGGGCGAGGTCCTCGGACAGGTCAGAGACGCCTGGGATCTCGCTCGTTCCGAGGGCGGAGCGCGCTCGTCGGTCAACCTCATGTTCCGACTGGCCCTCGAGGTCGGCAAGCGGGCCCGAACCGAGACGTCGATCGCCCGCGGTACCGCGTCGATCAGCCATGCCGCGGTCGAGATGATCACCGAACGACTCGGAGGGCTCGACGGACGTCGAGTGCTCGTCGTCGGCGCGGGGGCCATGGGTGACGGGATCACCGTCGCGCTCGACGCCGCCGGTGTCGGTGCGGTCACCGTGCTGAACCGCGACCCCGATCGCGCCGAGCGCGTGGCGACCCGGGTCGGCGGGCGCGCCGCCGGACTCGACGAGCTCTCCGCCGAACTCGCCGAGGCCGACGTCGTCGTCACCTGCACCGGAGCCGAGGGCGCGCTCATCGACGCGGAGATGGTCACCTCCTCCCGCCGTGCCGGACACCCGGTCGTCTTCGTCGACATCGCCGTGCCCCGCGACGTGGACGCTCAGGTCGCCACCCTCCCCGACACGGTCGTGCTCGACCTCGACGACCTGAGCGCCTGGGCCGACCGCGCGACGGACTCGACGACGAGCAGCGCGCCGCCGTGGAGGCCCTCACCCGCGGCATCGTCAACAAGTTGCTCCATGAGCCCTCGGTGCGGCTCCGCGCCCAGGCGGGAACCCCCCAGGGCGAGCGCAACGCCGCCGCGGTCGCCGACCTCTTCGACATCGAGTGACCCGAGCGTGAGCGTCGACCGGGTGCTCCGCCTCGCCACGCG
This sequence comes from Actinomycetota bacterium, assembly GCA_010024485.1. Classification (GTDB taxonomy): domain Bacteria; phylum Actinomycetota; class Acidimicrobiia; order Acidimicrobiales; family Ilumatobacteraceae; genus Casp-actino5. The sequence goes on from RGGX01000015.1 coordinate 2,544, forward strand.
TTCGAGCCCTCAGGCGCGAACCCAGGCCTCCGCTGTCGCCGAGGCCCTCGCCGCCAGCGGACACCCCTGCGAGCTGGTGTTCGTCGACACCGAGGGCGACCGGTCGCAGTCAGCCGGAACACCGCTGCACACCATCGGGGGTCGTGGGGTGTTCACCAAGGAGGTGCAACGGGCCGTGCTCGACGGTCGCGCCGACCTGGCGGTCCACTCGGCCAAGGACCTCCCGACCGAAGGGGTCGACGAACTCGCGGTCGCGGCCTGGACGGCGCGACGCGACCCGCGCGACGCGCTGATCGGCCGATCGCTGGACGATCTCGCGGAGGGAGCCACCGTGGCCACCGGTTCGGTGCGTCGGCGCGCCCAGTTGGCCGAGCGACGACCCGACCTCACCTTCATCGAGCTGCGCGGCAACATCGGTACGCGGCTCGAGCGGATCCCGGCCGAGGGTGCGATCGTGATGGCGGTCGCCGCGCTCGAGGTGCTCGGGCTCACCGACCGGATCGCCGAGGTGCTCGACCCGATGAGGTTCGTGCCCGCCGTCGGTCAAGGATGCGTCGCGGTCGAATGCCGGTCCGACGACGAGGAGGCGCGATCCGCGCTGTCCGCTGTCGACCACGAGCCAACCGCGCGGGCGGTCACCATCGAGCGCGCCTTCCTCGCCGAACTGGGTTCAGGCTGCTCGTTGCCGGTGGGCGCGCACGTCAGCGGAGGGACGCTGCACAGCTTCCTCGCCGGAGCCGATGGCGCCGTCGACCTGCGGTCGACGTCCATCGAGGCACCGGACCGCTCGCCCGTCGACATCGCCCGGGACACAGCCCGAGAGTCACTCGCGGCGGTCGGGTCGTGGTGACGAACGACGGCCCCCTGGCCGGGCGCACCGTGGTCACCACCCGCGAGATGCCCGGTGGCCTCGACCGACGACTGTCCAATCTCGGCGCCCACGTCGTCCAGGTCCCGATGATCGCCGTCGTCGATCTCGATGTCGATCCCGTCGAGGGTGCCCTCGACTGGATCGTGGTGACCTCCCGACACGGGGCGTCACGTATCGGCGACATCACCGGCGCCGAGATCGGTCACCCCTTGCTCGCCGCCGTCGGCACCGCCTCGGCCCGCGTGCTCGCCGTGGCCATGGATCGCGATGTCGACCTCGTCCCCGACCCACAGACCGGTGAGGCGCTGGCCGCCGCGCTCACGGAACGGGTTGCCGTCGGGTCCCGGGTGCTCGTCGCCCTCGGAGACCTCGCTGCCCGCACCGTCGTCGACGCGCTCACCGCCGCCGGGGCGGAGGTCGAGGAACGCGTCGTCTACTCCACCCGTCGACGACAGCCCGGAGCCGAACAGCTCACCGCGGCCTCCGGTGCCGACGCGGTGCTGCTCGCCAGCGGGTCCGCCGCCACCGCCTGGGCGGAGGCGGGACCGATCGATGCCGGCGCGGTGATCGCCATCGGGCCGACCACCGCTGAGGCGGCCCGATCGGCCGGGCTCGAGGTCTCGGTCGTGGCCGAGGAGCACTCGATCGACGGTCTCATCACCGCGGTCGTCGACCTGCTCGGCTGAGCGAGAGGCGAGGTCGAGGTCCGGTCGTCGCCGTCGGGGTGTGCCCGGAGGCGCCCGCCCGTACCATGCGCCCATGGGTCGCTTCCCAGAGCACCGGCCTCGACGCCTCCGGCGGACGGCAGCCCTCAGGGATCTCGTCGCAGAGACGCGACTCGACACCTCCGACCTGATCGCCCCACTGTTCGTGCGTGAGGGGATCGACCAGCCCGAGCCGATCGGGTCCCTCCCGGGCGTGGTGCAGCACACCGTCGACTCCCTGCTGACCGAGGTGCGAGGGCTCGCCGACCTCGGGGTCCGCTCGGTCATGCTCTTCGGCGTACCGGCCCACAAGGACGCGGTCGGCTCCGGCGCGAGCGACCCCGACGGCATCGTGCAGGTGGCGCTCCGCGAACTCCGCTCAGCCCTCGGCGACCGCGTGGTGCTCATGGCCGACCTCTGTGTCGACGAGTACACCGACCACGGCCACTGCGGCATCGTCGGCGACGACGGTGTGGTCGACAACGACCGCACCCTCGAGCTGTACGCCGCGGCCGCCCGAGCCCAGGCCGATGCCGGTGCCCATGTGGTGGCCCCCTCGGGGATGATGGACGGTCAGGTCGGCGCGATCCGCTCGGCCCTCGACACCGCCGGGCACGAGTCCACCGCGATCCTCGCCTACTCAGCGAAGTACGCGAGTGCGCTCTACGGACCGTTCCGCGACGCCGTCGATGTGACCATCGCCGACGGCGGCGACCGGCGCGGCTACCAGCAGGACCCCCGCAACGCGCGCGAGTCGCTCGTCGAGGTGGCCGCCGACATCGAGCAGGGTGCCGACATGGTCATGGTGAAGCCGGCGCTCGCCTATCTCGACGTCATCGGCGCGGTGCGCGCGATGGTCGACATCCCGCTCGCCGCGTACCACGTGAGCGGTGAGTACGCGATGGTCCACGCCGCAGCCGAGCGCGGTTGGATCGACGGCGACGCCGTCATGCTCGAGCACCTCACCTCGATCCGACGGGCCGGCGCCGACATCATCCTGTCCTACGCCACCCGCTGGTTCGCCGAGGGCGCGGGTGGGTTGAGGTGATACCCCTCTGCGATCCGCCGCGCTGTGAGGCCGCCGGGTGCCAGCCCGCCCTGTGCGTCGGCGCCGGTCTCGCCGACAACGATGAGGTGTTCGAACGGTCCGTCGCGGCGATTCCCGGCGGTGTCAACTCGTCGATCCGCGCCTTCTCCTCGGTCGGGGGTCGGCCGTATGTGGTGGCCCGGGCCGAGGGGGCGCGCGTCTGGGATGTCGAGGGCAACGAGTACCTCGATCTGGTCCAGAGCTACGGCGCCATCATCCTCGGCCACGCGCATCCGGCCGTCGTCGCCGCGGTCGCCGAGGCAGCCACCGCGGGCACCTCCTATGGGGCGCCGACCACCCGCGAGATGAAACTCGCCGAGGCGGTCCGCGAGCGGGTCCCATCGTGTGAGCGGGTCCGGTTCATGAACTCGGGCACCGAGGCGACCTCGACGGCGATCCGCCTGGCCCGTGGCCACACCGGACGCGACCGGGTGGTGATCTTCCACGGCAACTTCCACGGCGCGACCGACGCCCTCCTCGCCGCCGGGGGCAGCGGGGTCGCGACCCTCGGTCTGCCGGGCACCGCTGGTGTCCCCGCCGGATCGGTCGCCGAGACCCTCGTGGTGCCGTACAACCGGGTCCCCGAACTCGACGAGTCGGTGGCCGCCGTGATCGTGGAGCCGGTCGCCGCCAACATGGGTCTCGTCGCCCCGGTCGACGGCTTCCTCGACGGACTCCGCGCCGAGTGCGACCGGGTCGGCGCGCTGCTCATCTTCGACGAGGTGATCACTGGGTTCCGCCTCGGCCGTGGCGGCGCGCAGGGACGGCTCGGCGTGACCCCCGACCTCACCACCTTCGGCAAGGTCATCGGTGGCGGTCTGCCCATCGGGGCGGTCGGCGGGCGCGCCGAGGTGATGGGCTCGCTCTCACCGCTCGGGCCGGTCTTCCACGCGGGAACCCTCGCCGGGAACCCGATCGCCACCGCGGCCGGACTCGCGGCCCTCGACCTGCTCGACGACGCCGTCTACGGGCTGCTCGAGGAGCGGGTGGCGCGCCTCTCGCGACGGCTCACCGAGGTCTGCGCCGAGGCCGGACTCGCCGCCTCGTTCCCGACGGTCGGAACGCTCATGGGGATGTACCTCGGCGACGGCGCGACACCCACCGACTTCGCCGCCGCGAAGACCACCGATGAGGCGGCCTACGCCCGTTTCTTCCACGCGATGCTGGCCGAGGGTGTCGCCCTCGCTCCCGGGGCCTACGAGGCGATCTTCGTCGGGCTCGCCCACGATGACGCGGTCATCGACCGCATCGTCGACGCCGCCTCGCGCGCCGCTCGGATCGCCGCGAACGGCTGAGTGCTCCATCGGCGATCTAGGGTCGCGGCATGCAGAGCCAACTCGACAGCGGCACGCCGATCACGATCGCTGAGGTGGAGGGATCGACCCGCGGCCTGGTCATCGCCCCGGACATCTTCGGTCTCCGACCGCTCTTCACCGACATGGTGGAGCGGCTCGCCGCCGAGTGGGGCATGACGACGATCGCCGTTGAGCCGTTCCCGGGCCGTGAGCTCGGACCGGAGATCGAACCGCGCTACGCCGCGGTGCCGACGCTCGATGACGCCAACGTGCTCGGCGACCTCGTGGCCGCCGCCGAGTTGACCGGATGCTCCGAGGTCGGGCTCATCGGTTTCTGCATGGGAGGGATGTACTGCTTCAAGGCGGCGTCCACCGGGCGGTTCGACCGCATCGCCTCCTTCTACGGCATGATCCGCCTGCCGGAGCCATGGAGATCACCCGGCCAGGCCGAGCCCCTCGAACTGGTCGCCGCCGATCCGGGCGCGGTGCTCGCCATCATCGGCGATCTCGATCACTACACCCCGCCCGACGCGGTCGAGGCCCTGGAGGCGACCGGTGTGGAGACGCTCCGGTTCGCCGATGCCGAACACGGTTTCGCGCATGACTCGAGTCGTCCCTCGCATCGCGCGGAGGACGCGGCGACGGCGTTCGACCGGTCGCGCGCCTGGCTCGCCGGCTGAGTCTCAGCGGGCGCGGTTCTCGAGCCGGTCGCGCTCGATGATCCGGTAGTTGCGCTCGTGCTGCTCGAGCCAGCCGAGTCGCGCGAAGCTGGCGATCGCCTTGTTGACGCGCTCTCGTGAGGCGCCGACCATGCCGGCCAACTCCTCCTGGGTGACCGGTAGTACGAACTCGTCGCGACCGCCGGACAGCTCGATGAGTTTCTTCGCGGTGCGTCCGGTGACGTCGAGGAAGACCGAGTCGGCGAGCACCTCGTCCATGGCGCGGAGACGACGGGCGAGCATCCGCGCCGCGTTCCACAACAGCGCCGGATCCTCGTCGAGCATGTCGCGGACCGCTTCGAAGGGGATCTCGAGCACCGTCGAGACACTGAGGGCTCGCGCTCCCGCGGACCTCGGACCGTCGTCGAGGAGGCCGAGTTCGCCGAAGAGATCACCGTCCTCCATGAGCGCGACCACCGACTCGCGGTCGTCGACCTCGCTCGACATCACGATCGCGATCCGGCCGGTCACCACGATGAAGAGGAAGTGCGGGGTGTCGCCCTCAGCGAAGAGCGTCTCGCCCCGGGAGAGCTGCCGCTCATGCGACCGTGAGGCGACGCGCTCGAGCGCGGGCGTGGAGGCGTCAGCGAAGAAGTCGACCTTCGCGAGGAGCTCGATGAGAGGGGAACCGTTGTCTGCCATCTCCCCAGCACGGTACTACCCTCCGGAGGTGTGACCCATGGCGCGACGGTGTGGACGGTCGTCGTCGGAGCCGGTCGCGGCCAACGTTTCGGCGGCCAGAAGCAGTACGAGTCGGTTGGCGGCTCCCGCATCATCGACCGGGCTGTCGAGGTGGCCCGCGCCGCGAGTTCGGGTGTCGTGGTCGTCGTCCCACCGGAGGATGCCGACCGGGAGAACGGGGTGGCCGGTGGTGACTCGAGAGCCGCCAGCGTTCGCGCCGGACTCGCCGCCGTCCCCGCTGATGCCGGTGTGATCTGCGTCCATGACGCGGCCCGTCCGTTCGCATCGTCCGAGTTGTTCGAGCGGGTCATCGGCGCGGTCCGCGACGGCGCCGATGGGGCGGTGCCGGGACTGCCGGTGAGCGACACCATCAAGGTGGTCGAGGAGGTCGACGGCCGAACACGGGTGCTATCGACCCCCGACCGCACCACACTGAGCGCCGTGCAGACCCCGCAGGCCTTCCGCGCCGATGCGCTCCGAGCTGCCCATGCCCGCGGGGCCGAGGGCACCGATGATGCCTCGCTGGTCGAGGCCGTCGGTGGTGTCGTCGTCGTGGTGGAGGGCGAGATCGGGAACCGGAAGATCACGACCGTCGACGATCTCGAATGGGCCCGAGGGCAGGTCGCGTCGTGAGCCTCCCCGAGGTGCGCGTCGGTCAGGGGTTCGACGTCCATCGCTTCCGGGACGCGAGCACGGAGGCCGATGGCCGACGACTGGTGCTCGGCGGTTGCGCCTTCGACGATGAACCCGCTCTCGTCGGACACTCCGATGCCGACGTCCCGGCCCACGCGATCGCAGACGCGCTCCTGTCGGCAGCCGGGCTCGGAGATCTCGGAACGCTCTTCCCCGACACCGATCCCCGATGGGAGGGGGCCGATTCCGTGGCTCTCCTCGCTGAGGTCGCCGCGATGGTGCGGGCCGATGGATGGACGATCGGCAACGCATCGGTCGCGGTGGTGTGCGAGCGACCCCGGATCGCGCCGCGTCGAGCCGAGATGGAGTCGAACCTGTCCGAGGCGATCGGCGCCGCGGTCTCGTTGACCGGCCGCCGGGCTGAGGGCCTCGGAGCGATCGGCCGGGTGGAGGGCATCGCCGGCTTCGCCTCGGTGGTGATCCTCCGATGACCGGCCAGCGCCGGAATGCCCGTGGCTCGGGTCGGCAGGGATCCTCGAAGCCCGCCCGCTCGGGTGGGGGAGCGCGCCGCGGTGGGCCGAAGTCGGGTGGAGCCCGGCGTGGCGGCCCCAACCGCTCCGGTTCGGGAGCCCCTCGCAGCCGGGGGGCCGGTCGCACCGGTCCGGTTCGGGCCGACGGTGATGACCGTGGGTCGCGACCGAAGACGCTGGGTGGCGAGCAGATCGAGGGCCGTCAGGCCGTCCGGGAACTCCTCCTTGCTCAGCGGCGCCGAACCCGCGAGATATGGATCTCGTCGGAACTGGAGGGCTCCGACGGTGTCGAGGACATCGAGGCGCTGGCCCGCGCCAACCGGGTCTCGGTCTCCTACGTCGCGCGCAAGCGACTCGAGTCGACCGCGCGCTCCGAGGCGCCGCAGGGTGTGATCGCCTTCGCGGGGCCGATCCCCGAGGCCGACTTCGCATCCATCGTGCGTCGTCGTCAGGGGCACGTGCCGTTCATCGTGGCCGTCGATGGGGTCACCGATCCAGGCAACCTCGGGGCGATCCTGCGCAGTTGCGAGGGTGCCGGGGTCGACGCGGTCGTGGTGCCTCGACATCGGGCGGTGCATGTGACACCGACGGTCGCCAAGGCCGCCGCGGGTGCCGTCGAGCATGTGCCGATCGCGGTGGTCCCGGGCCTCCCGGCTGCGCTCAGCCGGCTGCGCGACGCGGGTGTGTGGATCGTCGGTCTCGATGACGCGGCCGACCGGGACCTCTTCGAGCTCGGCGTGGGCATCGGTAGCCTGACGAGCGCGCCGGGTTAGCTCAGTTGGTAGAGCACTTGACTTGTAATCATGTGGTCGCGGGTTCGATTCCCGCACCCGGCTCCACTCGCCTCCCAGCGGAAAACACCGTCGGGACACCCCATCCGTACGGTGGACGGTGTGCCCAGAATCTCCGCCTTTCACGGGATCATCATCGCGATGTACTTCGACGATCATCCGCCTGCGCATTTCCATGCCAGGTTCGGCGAGCACGAGGCGCAGATCGAGATTGCGACCGGCGAGGTACTCCGCGGTCACCTTCCTCGGCGCGCTCGAGGACTCGTCGAGGAGTGGGTCGGATTGCACCGCGATGAATTGATGGACGACTGGGCGCGAGCCGCGCGTCAGGAGCCGCTGCGTAGAATCGAACCGCTGCCATGAGCGCCCCGTATGAGATCCGAGCCGTCGAGCACCTCGACGGGCATCGTCTTCGGCTGACATTCGCCGATGGTCTTGTCGGCGATATCGATCTCGCCGACCGCTTCACCGGTCCGGTCGGGCCGGTGTTCGAACCTCTTCGCGAGGTCGACTACTTCGCGCAGGTCAGCGTCGACGAGGAACTGGGGACGTGGTCGCGGGTTCGATTCCCGCACCCGGCTCGAGAGCACGGGCGGTGGTTGCCTCAGCACTAGTCTCGGCGCGTCCGGACGCGGTGTCCGGCGACTGAAACTCGGAGGTGGTCGGGTTGGCGAATCCCCCGGTCGTTCTCGTATCTCTCGACGGCATCGCGCCCCGTTTCGTGACGCCCGAGCGGATGCCTCATCTCTGTTCGCTCGCCCGCTCCGGAGGCGCGTGTTTCTCCGCCCGCACCGTGGATCCGCCATGGACGCGCGTGGTGCACGCCTCGATGCTCCTGGGCGTGACACCCGAGGCACACGGTCTCGTCGACAACTCGATGTCGCCGCTCAGCGAGGGTGTCACCTCGGTGCTCTCGGTGGCCCGGTCGGCGGGTCTCACCACGGCATCGGCCAACAACTGGAAGCAGATGGACTCGCTCATCGAGCCGCAGGCCAGCCTGCATCGCATCTTCATCGACTCGGGTTATGACCCGGCTGAGGACGACCTCATGGTCGACATGTTCACTTCGGTGTGGCGGGCGCGCCGACCGGATGTGTCGTTCGTCTACCTGTGTCGAACGGATCTCGTTGGGCACGACCACGGATGGGGGAGCGAGGAGTACCTGAGCGCGATGACCGAGATCGACCGGACGCTCGGCCGACTGCTCGCCGTCCTCGGGGAGGACACCGCGGTGGTCGTCACCACCGATCACGGCGGACTCGGGGCCGACCACTCCGCCACCAGCGACGAGGTGATGGAGATCTTCGTCGCCGTCCGCTCCGACCGGGTGACCGCCGGTTCGATGTGGACCGCGACGTCGACGCTCGATGTCGCTCCGACCGTGGCCGATCTCGCAGGTCTCGAACCCGATCCGAGCTGGACCGGTTCGAGCCTGATCGGCAGGGAGGTCCCGTTGGTCGATCACCTCCTCGACCTGGTCGAACAGGGAGCCTCGGTCACCTACGGGGAGCATGTCGACATGCGCGCTCACGCCCTGCAGACGGCGCGCGCCGTCGAGAACGATGGCGATGTCGCCGACGACGACCTCGTGATCGCCGCCCTGCTCCACGACGTCGGCCATCTCCTCGCCCCAGCGGGCGATCACGGGTTCGCCGACCACGCCGGGGTCGGAGCCGAGCGTCTCGGGCCGTGGTTGCCGGCCACCGTGACCGAGCCGATCCGTCTCCACGTCGCTGCGAAGCGCCACCTGGTCGCCACCGAAGAGGGCTTCCGCGACACGCTGAGCGAGGCGTCTCTCATCACCCTCGAGCAACAGGGTGGCCCCATGGGGGCCGACGAGTCGTCGGCGTTCCTCGACGAGACCCACGCTGAGCGGGCCATGCGACTCCGTCGCGCCGACGACCTCGGCAAGCAGGCCGGTGTCGACGCCGGCACGGTCGAGGACCGACGGGCGCTGCTGGAGCGCGTGTTCGCCACTGGTCCGATCGACCCCTCTCTCGCTTACGACGCCTGTCGTTGTCCGGCATGTCGGGATGAGTCATCGCAGCAGCACCTCATCGATGTGAGCTCGGTGAGCGGTGCGACCGCGCTCGGCTCGCATCGGCGCGACGACGGTCTCGAGGTCCAGTTGCGGCTCAGCGATGGCTCCGACCACCGCGTCTGGCTGCCGGAGCGGGCGCCGGTGATCACCCGCATCTCGACGCCGTGGTCACCCGGCTATCGCCCGGTGGCGCGTGACGCCGGTGATGTGGACGCGATCTCGACCGATGTGGCGATCGACGGCTTGGCCCATGTGCGCGGTATCCCGACCGAGGAGGGTGAGGTGCTCCGGTTCGCCTCGACCATCGGGTTCGTGCACGAGACCCACTACGGACGTCTCTTCGATGTCCGGGTCGAGCCTCAGGCGATCAACCTGGCGTACACCTCACTCGGCCTTCCGCTGCACACCGACAACCCGTATCACGACCCGGTGCCCCCGGTTCAGATCCTGCACTGCCTCCAGCCGGCGGTGTCGGGTGGGGCGAATCGTCTCTCCGACGGCTTCGCCGCTGCCGAGCAACTCCGCGTGGAGGATCCGCGGGCGTTCGAGTTGCTGGCCTCGCGCCCGGTGGTGTTCCGGTACAACGGTGGTGGCTTCGATCACTCGGCTGAGCGAACGGTCATCGACTGCCGCCAGGACGGCTCAATCCGCGCGGTCGCGATGAACCATCGGAGCCTCGAGACACCGGTCGACGGCGACTTCGCACTCGCGCTCACCCGGTTCAGCCGGATCCTCGAGGAGGGGGAGATCGAACTGACCATGGATGCCGGTGAGGCCATCGTGTTCGACAACTCCCGGGTGTTGCACGCCCGCACCGAGTACGACCCCTCCGAGGGGCGGCATCTGCAGGGGTGCTACGTCGACACCGACCTCATGAAGGCCAAGGCCCGCCGGGTGCTCGCCGCGGCCACCACCGGAGGATGACGGTGGTGTCGGTCAGTCGCGGTTGCGACGGGTGGCGGCGATCGCGGCGAGCGATCCTCCACCGGCGAGGATCAGCAGGATCCCGGCGTAGAGACCGATGTTCGCGCCGTCGGTGTCGGTGGCGTCGGTGAACACCTCGACCGGTGCGGCCTCGAGGAGTCCGGCGTCATCGAGATCGGTCGTGCCGTCGACGTCGGTGTCAGCGTCGGTGTTCGGGATGACGATCTCTGGGGTCACAGCCTCGGGGGTCTCGACCTCGGGAATCTCAACCTGCGGCATCTCGGCCTCGGGCATGTCGCTCTCGGGGTTGACAGGAAGCTCCTCAGGGGCGACCTCGCTGTTGTTGACCCGCACCTCGGGCTGCGCCTCCGGCTCCGGAGCGACCTCGGCTTCGGGCTGCGCCTCGGGCTGAGCGTCCGCCTCGGGCTCGGGCCACCAATCGGGGGTGACCTCCGCCTCACCCTCGGGAGCGACCTCGGCTTCAGGCTGGGCGAGCTCGGGCTCGGCGTCGTCATCGGTGCCAAGGAACGGGTTCTCCGGCTCGACTTCCGGGAAGTCGGGCAGCGGGACGATCGTCTCCGGATCGATCTCGAACTGCTCTGGGTCCACCATCTCTGGGACCGTCTGCGCGAACACGCTCGGATCGATCGGGGTCGGCACCTCAATGCCACTGAAGCCACTGCCGGCATCGTCGCTGCTGTCGGTGTTGCCGAGGTAGTCGAGCAACGCGCCGTAGTCGACATCATCGCTGTTGTCGCCGAAGTAGTCGAGCGGTGCTCCGTAGTCGGGGAAGATGAGCGCCGGTGCCGGCGGGCACTCCACGATGCGAGGGATCCCGTCCGGGCCCGGCTCCATGCAGATCTCGGTTCCGGAGGCGGCGACGCTGCCAGCGGACAGCGCGGCGCCGGCGAGACCAGCGATCGCGAGACCGGTGATCCCGCGGAGAAGGTTCTTGTTGGTGAGGTGCTTGTTCATGATGTTCTCCCTGTGTCGGGTACAGCGTTTGTGCTGTACGACGGTCCAGAGCACCCATGCACCGGGTTCTCACACTTTTCGTCCGAGAACTTTCAACCACCCCCCAAACCCTGCAAACACGCCGCCTGCGAATGACCGACCATCGGTCGGGTACCCTTTCGCCATGGCTGATCAGCGTTCACGCCGTCATTCGGTCCGCCTCGCGATCCCGGTGCTTGCCATGGTGCTCGCATCCTGCGGTGGGTCGGAGGATCCGGTCGTCGAGGAGGCCGAGGCCGAGGCCGCCGCGGCTGAGGTCGCGCCGACCACCACCGCAGCTCCGGTGGCGACCACCACCGAGGCTCCCGCCACCACCGAGGCCCCGACCACCACCGTCGCCCAGGTCAACTACGCCGCCGCGGTCGTCGTGGTCGCCAACGCGAGTTCGGTGAACGGCTCCGCCGGCCGGATGAGCGACGTGCTCACGGCCGCCGGCTACACGATGGGGTCGGCGACCAACTCGACCGAGGGCCAACTCGGCGCGACCAAGGTGTACTACGCGACCGGTGACGACGCTGCTCAGGCCGTGGCCGAGTCGATCGTGCGTCTGCTCGGCGGTGCGATCGAACTCCTCCAGCTGCCTGGGGTGCCCCCGGTGGAGTCGGCCTCCCTCGACGGGGCGACGGTCCTCATCGCTCTCGGTGACGACTGGGCCGACCGCAACCCCACCGCCTCCGCTGGCGGCTGAGCCGCACCCGACCCCGGTCAGCCTGCAGTTAACTCGCGGACCCGCGCGAGCAGCACGTCCATCGCCGGACGGTTCAGACCGCCCTCGGGCACGATCACGTCGGCGTGCGCGCGGCTCGGCTCGATGAACGACTCATGGCTCGGTCGCACGGTGGCGAGGTACTGATTGACGATGCTCTCCTGGGTGCGTCCGCGCTCGACGACATCGCGCTGGAGGCGGCGGATGAACCGGAGGTCGGCCGGAGTGTCGACGAACACCTTGAGGTCGAACCGGTCACGCAACCCCTGGTCCCAGAGCACCAGGATCCCCTCCACGA
>RGGX01000141.1 GCA_010024485.1 Actinomycetota bacterium
GGTCGGGCGGTCATGGTGACCGAGCACGTCGTGGGGGAGACACTCGGACGGCGGGTGGTCAGAGGTCTCACCTCCGACGCCTCCGAGTCCGACGGTCAGGGGTTCGCGCGCCGGCGCGCGTTCGTCGGGCAGTTCGCGGCGGCGGCCGCGGCGATCCACCGGGTCGACCCCGCGATCGTCACTGGGGCGACCTCGATGCCGGAGGGCCAACTCGCCGGCTACTCGACGGCGAGAGCGGCTCTCGCGCCCGACCGGCCGGTCCTCGCCCTCGCCGAACGCTGGCTCGTGGACAACCCACCGGCGATCCACCCTGCCGTGATCTGCCACGGAGATCTCCGGGTGGGCAACCTCGTCGTCGACGGTGGCAAGCTGACAGCCGTTCTCGATTGGGAGCTCGCGCACGTTGGTCACCCGGCGGAGGACCTCGGATGGGCATGCGTGAGGGCCTGGCGGTTCGGAGGGTCGGGTCCCGCCCTCGGTTGCGCGACCCGAGAGGAGTTGCTCGAGGCCTACGAGGCGGCCGGCGGTGCGCGGATCGATTCTCAGACCCTCGTACACCATGAGGTGCTCGGCACCTGGAAGTGGGCGCTCATGTGTCTCATGCAGGCCGATGCGCACCTCAGCGGTGTGGCGGCGGACCTGGAGTTACTGGCGATCGGTCGGCGGGTTGTCGAGAACGAGTTCGACCTCCTCCGTCTCATGGGATGGGGGATGGACAACTCACCGTGGCCCAGCGACATCGAGGAGCCGTCGGCCGGCGATGCCGGGCCTCGCACCTCGGAGGGCGGCATGGGGGAGGGTGACACGGGTCTCGTACCCGAACGGATCCATCTCGAGACGGCCCTCGCCCGTGACCGGGAGGCGGGCTCCACCCCCAGTGACTACCGGCGCCGTCTCCATCGGTCGGTGTCCGAGATGGTCGATCGCGAGCGCGACGGCGCCCGGCGGACGTGCCCTTGTCGAACGTCTCGGGGTGAGCGATCACCGAGATCTGGCCGATCAGATCGTCGACGGACGACGGCGACCTGATCGACAACTCTTGGATGAACTCGGTCGCGAGGTGATCAGGCAGCTGGAGATCGTGAACCCCGGCTACGCCGGTCGCGAGGACGACACTCCACCGGTGCCCCCCGGCGAGGTCAGCGCGACGGGTTGAGCTCCATCGCCCCCGCTGGCCGCCAACTGCCCGCAGGCCGCGGCGATCTCGGTCCCGCGGTTCTGACGGACGGTCGCGTTGACCCCGAGTTCCTCCAGTCGCTGTCGGAACGCTCGCACCCTTGCCGGTGACGAGCCGACCGTCGCGTAGCCGGGAGTCGGATTCAGCGGGATGAGATTGACGTGAGCCGACGGACGTAGCCGTCGACAGAGGCGGGCCAACTGCTCGGCATCGGTGTCGCTGTCGTTCACGCCGTCGATCAGGGCCCACTCGAACGACACCCGTCGGCGGCGCTCCCGCAGGTACTCGCCGCACACCTCGACCAGATCGTCGAGGGGGTAGCGACGGTTGATCGGCACGATTGGATCGCGGGACGAGTCGGCCGCGGAATGCAGCGACACGGCGAGGTTCACGGGCAGCTCGAACTCGGCGAGGGCTCGAATGCCGGGGATGATCCCAACGGTGGAGACGGTGATCGAGCGCGCCGAGATACCGAGGTCGCCGTTGATCCGGCGACAGGCCTCGAACACCGCGGTGGTGTTCGCCAGCGGCTCACCCATACCCATAAAGACGATGTTGGAGACCCGGCGGTCCAACGCGAGCGCCTCGCGACGCGCGAGCGCCACCTGTTCAACGATCTCGCCGACACCGAGGTGTCGACTGAACCCGGCCTGCCCGGTGGCGCAGAAACTGCAGGCCATCGCGCATCCCGCCTGGGACGAGACGCACACCGTCGCACGGTCCGGGTAGAGCATGAGAACGGTCTCGATCCGGTGACCGTCGACCAGTTCCCACAGGTACTTCACCGTCTGCCCGTCGTCGCTGAGCGAACGGGTCACCTCGGTCAGCGCCCTCGGGAGATCTGCCGCGAGGCGTTCGCGAAGGGTCTTGGGGAGGGTTGTCCAGTCCTCGGGCTCCGCGCAGTCGCGGTAGAGGCCCTCCCAGATCTGGTCCAGTCGGTAGGCGGGCTCGTCGGCGAGCAGATCAGCGATCTCGTCCCTGGTCCGGTCGTAGCGGGTCGAGATCACAGTGCCAGCCCCATGGCGGAGTCGCTGTGGTGCTCGGTGAACCCGAGGGAGCGGTACATGGCGCGAGCCGCGGTGTTGGACTCGTCCACGAAGAGCATCACCTCGCGAAGACCGAGGTCGATGAGATGGACGAGGCCGCTGGCGGTGAGGGCGGTGCCGAGCCCCCGACCCGCTCGACCGGGTTCGACGGCGATCACGTAGATCTCGCCGAGTGCCCCGTCGTGACCCGTCGGGGGATGCACCTTCGTCCAGCAGAATCCCGCCAGACCGTCGTCGTCCTCATGGAGGAGGAACCCCTCGGGGTCGAACCACTCCGAGGCCAACCTCCGGGCGAGGGTCGACTCATCCCATGACCCCTGTTCGCCGTGACCGGCGAAGGCCGCGTTGTTCACCGCCAGCCACTCCCGATCGTCGTGACCCACCCGGAAGGCTCGGGTGACCACCGACAACCCGGCGAGTCGGTCACGGTCGTCAACCCCGGCCGTGAAGCGGAGTTGGAGCAGGCGTCGACGCTCGTCGAAACCGAGTGACTGCGCGACCTCGGCATACCAGTGGTCGTGGCTGCGGATCCACCAGATCAGTTCCCCGTCGCTCGGATCGGTGGCGCCGATCACGGCCCGGATGAGCGACTCGGCGAGCGAGGCGTCGGGCGGTGACTCGTGGGTTCCCGGTAGGACGAGTTCCACGACGCGGGCCCCGTTGGCCACCGAGGCCTGTGCCATGCCCCGGATGCCGTCGTGGTCGTCGAGGCCCACCACCAGGATCGGCGCCGGATCGGTCGAAGGATCCTCCAACTCGAGTCGAAGATGATCGCTGAGGATCCCGTGACCGTGCATCTCCGCGACGCCGTCGCAGAACGAGATGACCCGTCGACGCGCGTCCGGGCGCCGATGGTCCACCTCGGTGATCCTCATGGCGGCACCGTACCCCCAGAGAGGATCAGCGGGCGCTGCGGGCAGCCCGCTCGAGGGCGCGTTCCGCCGACCTGAGCAAGCGCTCCGACTCGTAGACGGCGGACACCACGTCCTCGCGCTCGGTGCCGAGGAACGGCTGGGCCAGACGGGCCACCCGCTCCTTCGCGCGGCCGACGCTCTCGATCAGGGCCTGCAGCTCGGCATTGGCGGAGCTCAGCGCATCGTCCAGGGCGGGGTCGGAGGCCACCCGCGCAAACTATCCGGCGCCCTCGTCGACCCCGAGCGTCTCGGTAGCCTCACCCTGTGGCCAGGATCCGCGACG
>RGGX01000142.1 GCA_010024485.1 Actinomycetota bacterium
GATCGGTGCAGAACTTGCGACGAACCCAGAGGCATGGAATCGTCTCGAAGAGGGGCGCGATGTCGAGTCGTTCGAGTCCGGCGTGGTCGGCGAGGACCGCGACCTCGAGCACGTCGCTCACCGACTCGGCCTTCGAGATGATCAGCTGTCCGAGCACCGTTCGTCCGTGACGTCGCTGGGCCCGCGCCGCGGTGGCGAGCACCTCGAGTTCGGATGCGGTCGTCGCATCGACCTCGGTGGCTGGCTCGAGGGGTGACGCGCCGGTCAGGACATCGGTGAGCATCTCCACCCGGCGCTCCTCGGACTCGTTCGCGTAGTCGACACCGGTGGGCCGCATCAGATCGGCTACTCCGACTCGAACAAGGACGGCGGCTATCTCATGTCGCAGTGGTCGCTCCATCGGGCCCAGCGCGCCCTCGTCGCTGTGGCCCGGCGTCACGGGGTCCACCTCCGGCTGTTCCACGGACGCGGCGGGACGGTCGGTCGCGGCGGGGGCCCCGCCCATGAGGCGATCCTCGCGCAGCCGGTGGGCACGGTGAACGGCGACATCCGCGTCACCGAGCAGGGCGAGATGGTGGCCGCGAAGTACTCGCGTCCGGTCACCGCCGCCCGGAACCTCGAGACCCTGGTGTCGGCGACGCTCACCGCGACGCTCCGAGCCGGCGACGACAACGACCCGGTGGTCGCCAGCGACCTCATGGATCTGCTCTCCGAGGCGTCCTTCGATGCCTACCGACAACTGGTACACGATGATCCGGAGTTCCCGGCCTTCTTCCGGTCGGTCACCCCGGTCACCGAGATCGCCCGACTCAACGTCGGCAGTCGACCGGCATCGCGGTCGGCCTCCGACCGCATCGACGACCTCCGCGCCATCCCGTGGGTCTTCGCCTGGAGCCAGTGCCGTCTCTCGCTCCCGGGCTGGTTCGGCCTCGGGTCGGCCCTCGCGGCCGCCGAGTCAGCGGGGCGTCTCGATGAGGTCCGAGAACTCAACCGCGACTCGCGCTTCACCCGCACCGCGTTCTCGAACGCCTCGATGGTGCTCGCCAAGGTCGATGTCGGCATCGCCGAACGGTACGTGGAGCGGCTCGCGGTCGACCGGGGGTCAGCCGAGCGGATCTTCGCAAGGATCCTCGATGAGCACGCCACGACGTTGCGCCTGCTCGGCGAGGTAACCGGCTCACACGACCTCTTGGCCGACAACCCGGTGCTCGCGCGGAGCATCACCAATCGGTTCCCCTACCTCGACCCACTGCATGTGCTCCAGGTCGACCTGTTGGAGCGCCTCCGCGCCGGCGACGAGGGCGAACTGGTTCAGCGCGGCATCCAGTTGACGCTCAACGCGATCGCGACCGGCCTCCGCAACAGCGGCTGAACGGGCCCGAAAACGACGAACTCCCGGCTCGCTCAGCGAGGCGGGAGTCGGCGCGCGCTATCGGGAGGACCCGAGTCGAACGGGGTCTGGGGATCAGACGACTTTGACGTTGATGGCTTCAGGACCCTTGCGTCCCTCGCCAACCTCGAACTCAACCTGCTGACCGTCGAGCAGGGTGCGTCGACCGGTGCCTTCGATGTTCGAGAAGTGGACGAACAGGTCGTCCTCGCCGTCGCGGCTGATGAATCCGAAGCCCTTCTGATCGTTGAAGAACTTCACGGTGCCGGTGGCCATGTGGGGTACTCCCTTACTTGTTGCATGCGCCCGACGAGAGGGTCAGACGTCTCGGAGGATGCTAACGGGCCCCACCGGCGAACCCTCCGGGTCAACCCTTGGTCGCACCGAGCGTCAGGCCGGAGATGAACTGACGTCGCAGGATGAAGAACACGAGGAGCGTCGGGAGCGCAGCGATCATCGCGCCAGCGGCGAGCAGGTTGTAGTCGGTGACGAACTCTCCCTGGAGTCGACCGAGCGCCGAGGTGATCGGACGCTTCGAGTCGTTCGACATGAGCACGAGGGCCCAGAAGAAGTCGTTGTAGATCCAGGTCGTCATCAGGACGGCGAGCGACGCCAGCGGAGGTCGCAGCAGCGGGAGCATGACGTTCCAGTAGTGCCGGAACACCGACGCCCCATCGACCTTGGCGGCCTCGGAGATCTCCTTCGGGATGGTCTTCATGTAGCTCGAGAGCACGAAGGTCGCGAAGCCCATCTGGAATGCCACGTGGATGAGCACGACACCCCACTGGGAGTCGTAGAACAGCCGGCGGTTGCCGAGCCAGTCGCCGACGGTGAGATAGGCCTTGAAGACCGGGATGAACACCAGCTGCGGAGGCAAGAGGTTACCGGCGGTGAACAACAGGAGCATCGAGACATTCCAGCGGAACGAATAGCGCGAGACCACGAAGGCGGTCACCGACCCGAACAGCAGGGTGAGGAACACCGCCGGGGCGGTGATGATGAGCGAGTTCCAGAGGTAGGTCGGCAGGTCCATGCGCTCGATCGCTGTGCTGTAGTTGCCGAATCCGATGCTCTCGGGCGCCGAGAAGACGCCGTTGGCCCGGATCTCCTTGTACGGACGCAGCGAGCTCCACAGCGTCCACACGATCGGGAAGATCCAGACCAGGGCGAACACGCAGATGAAGATCGAAATGAAGCGGTCCTTCACCCGTTGGCGTCCCCGGTAGCGGCGTGCGATGGTCGCGGTCATGAGACGTCCTGTCGGAACTGTTGTCGCAGGTAGGCGATGATCGGACCGATCGAGAGCACGAACAGGATCACCGCGTAGGCGGCCCCCTTCATGGACGCTCCCTCACCGGCGATGTTCTGGAACACCAGGATGCCGAGGATCGGCAGGCCGGCGCTCGTGCCGTAGATGACGTAGACCATGTCGAAGGCTCTCAGCGACTCGATCATGGTGATGACGACGATGATGATGTTGACCGGACGCATCGTCGGGAGGACCACCTTGCGGAAGGTCTCCCACTCGGTGGCGCCGTCGATCGCCGCGGCTTCGCGGAGCGCCGGATCCACGGCCTTCAGCCCGGCCAAGTACAGCAGCATGATGTAGCCGATGTGCCGCCATGACGCCATCACCATGATGACGTAGATGTTGATGTCGTAGTTGCCGAAGAACGAGACGGCGTTGTCGATGTCGCGGCCGAGCAGACCGTTGACGAAGCCGTCGGGTCGGAGCATGAAGTTCCAGATGATGCCGGTGACCGCGAGGGAGAGCACCACCGGGATGTAGTAGGCCGACTGGTAGAAGCGGTGCCCTCGGATCTCCCGGTCGATCTGGTAGGCGAGCAGCACACCGAGGGGCGTCGCGATGAGGAAGAACCATCCGAGCCAGATCGCGTTGTTGCGCAGCGCGTCGTAGAAGGCCGGCGTCGAGAAGAAGATGTTCTCGTAGTTGTCGACCCCGGCCCAGGTGATGTCGGAGAAGTTGATCCCCGTCCAGAACGTGAACGACAGCAGGATCGTCGCGATC
>RGGX01000143.1 GCA_010024485.1 Actinomycetota bacterium
TCGCACTTTGGCTGGCTGCGAACCATCCCGGTGGCGTCCCGGCTGGGCCGCGCCCCGTCGCCAGCAGGCTCACCGACGTCCTCACCGAGCAGTATCGACTCGATGCCAGCACCGCCTACCTGCTGACTGAGCGACTGATCGCTCTCGTGACCATATTCGCAGGGGCCCCGACCGCGGTGAGCCCCGATCCCATCGATCTCGCCGCTCACATTGATCTCGAAGTTCGCATCCTGACCGCGCTCGCAAACGAGTCCGCTCAAGACTCAAGCAGGTGACATCCGGGAGCGCCCTCAGGTTCTCGGATCGAGCCCGATCGGGTTCGGATACGGAATCGCCTCCGCGGCACGGATCATCTCGGCGCTCGATTCAAGGTGGCCGAGCACGAGTTCGTGCGCCTCGCCGAGCCGGGATAGGACGCCGAACGCCTGACGGTCGGTGAGGTCCTCGATCTCTTGACGGAGCGAGCGTCCCGACTCGGTGAGGCCGCCATCCTCGTCAACCAGACCGTGCTGACCCAGCCGCGACAGGGCCGCATCGATGTGTCGACGCTCCCAACCACGCGACTGCTCGAAGAGCTCGAAGTCGATGCCGAGATCGGCAGCGAGCAGCACCGTCGCCTCGAGACCGTCGATACCGAGCACGGCGAGGGCTGCTACGTGCCCGTCACCGCGATGCTCGCGAACCGTCGTACACCACTGCCACAGGTCAGCCACCGGATCACCGGTCGGCGCGATCTGCCGGTTGGCCGCGAACATCGCCCGACCGTGTGGAGCGATCGTCGCCACCGACCCGAACATCGCCTGCAGCAGGTACTCATCAGGTCCCTCCACGCCGAAACGCCGGAGCGCCTCGGCGGCCGCGCCTCGACGACGGTCGATCGCCACCGACGGCGGGGCGATCTCCCAGGCGTCGGGCAACGCTCGGGCCACCCGGTCGGCGTGGAAGTTGTTGAACAGCGCCTCGACCGCCGCCGGGCCGACCGGGCCGAGGGGTGCGGCCCGGAACGCGAAGTACCCCATCCAAAAACCCCGATAGCCGAGTTCGCGCGCGGCGGCTATCGACTCCTCCGAGAAGTAGGTCACAGCGTGGACGGTCTCAGCCGCCTTCCAGAGACGTCGGGATGGAGAGTCACTCATCTTCCGATCGTGACACAGCAGTGCGCAGCACCCCTCGCCTCACCTCCGGATTGCCGGTGTACGGTGAAATATGGCGTTCCAAATCTGCGACCTTCAGCCCACCGACATCGGCGCCGCGATTCGCCTGCTAGAGGAAGTCCGTCAACTCCCCGACAGCACCCCGATCGAGATCGATCAGTTCATCACGGAAGTCAACGACGGAGCGGTCGTGGTGGTTGCTCTCGCCGAAGGAGCCCTCGTCGGACTGACGAGTGCTCGCGTCGCCGGGGATCGGGCATGGACCCAGTTCCTCGCTATCTCGCCAGAATGGAGACGACGAGGAATCGGCTCCGCTCTCACTACCGGACTCGAGAATCGCCTCCTTCACCTCGGTGTCCGACGGGTCACCGCGCTTCTCGAACCGGGTCGAATCGGCGAACAAGCGCTCGTCAATCGCGGGTACGTACCAACCACCGGCATGGTGCTCTACGAGAAGTCACTCTCCTTCGAACCGAGCGAGGTGCGCATCATCGACTCCTGGGGCGGACAGATCCTCGACACCGACCTCTGGTCGCAACTGGCCGGAATGGAGCGCGAGAAGTTGCTGATCGACCAACGAATCGTTGCCCCACTCGCTGACCCGTCGTTGGCCTCCGAGGTCGGGCTGCGACTTCCGGGAACCGTGCTGATGTTCGGCCCTCCCGGAACCGGCAAGACCACGTTCGCCCGAGGTCTCGCGAGCCGACTCGGATGGCCGTTCGTGGAGTTGCTGCCATCGAAGTTGGCAAGCGGAGAGGGCCGCCTCGCCGGGGAGTTGCGCGAGGCGCTCGCCGAACTCGGGCATCTCGAACACGTCGTCATCTTCATCGATGAGTTCGACGAGATCGCTCCGGCGCGAGAGAGCAGCCCCGCCTCAGCCGGGGTGGTCAACGAACTCCTGAAGTCGATTCCGGAACTCCGACGACGGCCCGGCAAGTTGTTGGTGTGCGCCACCAATTTCGTGGAGACCATCGACCCCGCGGTACTGCGACCCGGGCGGTTCGATCTCCTCATCGGCATCGGCCCGCCCGACTTGGATGCCCTCAGAGCCCTGTGGGATCAGTCCCTCGGCGGGATGAACGTCCACTCCGAGGTCGATATCGAGTCGATTGCCGAGCGGTGCATCGGCTTCACACCTGGTGATGTCGACCTCGCCGCCCAACGCGCTGCCTCCCTTGCCTTCTCACGAGCCCGCCACGGTGGAGACGCCGTGGTCACCGCAGCGGACATCGACGACGCCGTCGAGCGAACCAGCCCATCGGTCACCCGCGAGATGTACGACACCTTCCGCGCCGAGGTCGCTGCCTTCGAACGTATCTAGCGGCGCGCGCGGTTCGCTCGGAGCACTGTGCCTAACGTGCGATCGTGCAGATCCAGATCACCGTCGACGCCCGAGACCCCCATGAGCTCGTCCATTTCTGGACGCAGGCCCTCGACTACCGCGAGGAGCACAACGACGACTTCGTCCGCCAGATGATCGCCGCCGGCAACATCAGCGAGGACGACGTCGTGGAGGTGCGCGGTCATCTCCAGTTCCGAGACGGCGCCGCCTGCGCCGACCCCGAGGGGCTCCGCCCCCGGCTCTACTTCCAGCTCGTGCCCGAGGCGAAGTCAGCCAAGAACCGAGTGCATCTCGACCTCCAGTACGGACGGGAGGAACGCGACGCACAGGTGGCCCGACTCGAGGAACTCGGCGCCACCCGCGCCTACGAGGGGCATCAGGGGCCGCACTCGTGGATCACGATGCGCGATCCCGAAGGCAACGAGTTCTGCGTCTCGTGAACGACTGACGTCACGACGCTCGGAAGTCGCGCATCTCGTCGTCGACGAGTTCGAACAACTGCTCGGCGAGCGCGCTCCCGACCCATGACTGCTTCTCGACGAGGATGTGCACCCCGTAGCCGTCCTCGAGATCGAGATATGGATAGGAGCCGTAGAGACCCGGGTCGCTGCGGCGACCGCTGTTCCGGTCGATCCACCACCCGAGTCCGTAACCGGTCGAGGCGCCAGCGCTTCCGTCGTAGACGCGGGCAATCCGGTCCTCATGGGCGCTCGCGATCGCCGACTCGCTCAGCACCCGGGTATCACCACAGAGACCACCGCGCAGGTGCATCAGGAGAAGACGCGCGTAGTCACGACTGTTCGCGTAGCCACCGCCTTCGATATTTGGATTCAACGTGGTCGGCAGCAGCGAGATGTCACCGTCGAACCCCGGCGGATACGAGCTCCCGGAGCCA
>RGGX01000144.1 GCA_010024485.1 Actinomycetota bacterium
AGTCGGTCTCGATGGTGATGGAGGCGCCGTTCTGCGGGGCGAGCGGGTTCATCGCGATCATGGTGCCCGCCGACCCGTAAACGGTGAGGCGGACATCCATCCGTCCATCGGGTTCGATCATCGACGAGGAGAGCGTCGCGGCCTGACCATCGGGCCAGCGGAGCTCGGCCTGGATGTGACCGTCGACCCGCTCCACGGGACAGGTCGCGGTCGCCGACACCACCTCCGGGGTCGGACCGAGCAGCCACCGAAGCCACTGGACGGGATAGCAACCGAGGTCCATCAGCGAGCCGCCGCCGATCGCGAGATCCCACCGGATGTCACCCATCGGGATCTCACCTTCGGGCAGGTCGAACGCGGCGTCGGCGCCCTCGACCTCGCCGATCGCCCCGGAGTCGAGGATCGCCTGCATCTGGGCGACCATCGGGTGGTACCGCCAGTGGAATGCCTCCATCAAGATGAGCCCGGTCTCGCGTCCGACCGCGATCATCTCGCGGGCCTCATCGGCGTTCGACGCGAAGGGCTTCTCGCAGAGCACGTGTTTGCCGGCGCGCAACGCCTCGATGGTCCAGTGACGGTGATAGCCGGCCGGAGTCGCGATGTAGACGGCGTCCACATCGTCGCTCGCGATGACCTCCTCGTAGGACCCGACGGCCCGCTCGACCCCCCAGTCGGCGGCAGCCTGCTCGGCGCGGGCCAGGTCGCGCGCGCCGACGACGGCGAGAGTGACATCGTCGAGTTCGCGGGCGGGGGCGACGAGCGCCGGTTCGGTGATTCGGGCAGCGGCGATGAGTCCGAGACGCATGGTCGGAGACTAGGCACCGCGCGGGTCGCGCGGAGCATCGCCGGTCGTCGGTGTGCTCAGATGGAGGGATGCGCGACGAGACCGTTCCCATCGAGGCCATGGACGACGACACCAGGCAACTCTTCGACGCCGCCCTCGCCGTCCAGGCGAATGCCCACGTGCCGTACTCGAGATACCCGGTCGGCTGCGCCCTCATCAGCTCGAACGGCACCATGTATGTCGGGGCCAACATCGAGAACGCCGCGTATCCACAGGGGTGGTGCGCTGAGGCGAGCGCGATCGCGGCGATGGCCTCGGCGGGGGAGCGCGAGATCGCGGTGCTCCTCACGATCTGCGACTCCGAGTCGCTCGCCACCTGCTGTGGGGGATGCCGTCAGAAGATCCGCGAGTTCGCTACCGCGTCGACCCGCGTCCTCGCCTGTGGACCGGACGGCCTCCGCAAGACCTACGCGATGGACGAGCTCCTTCCGGACTCGTTCGGCCCGGAACACTTGACCTAGCGCCTCGCGACACAAACCTGAGTCAGAGTGACTCAGGTTTTCTTACCGCGACGTTGCCATCCCTGAGCGGGCTCCCTAGCCTGAAGGGCGAAACCCCCCGGAATACCCCTTCACAGAGGAGTCACAGACATGGCCAAGGCCGTCGGAATCGATCTCGGAACCACCAACTCCGTCGTCGCCGTGCTCGAAGCAGGCGAACCCACCGTCATCCCCAACGCCGAGGGCGCCCGGACCACCCCGTCGGTGGTGGCGTTCTCGAAGTCCGGTGAGGTCCTCGGCGGAGAGGTCGCCAAGCGTCAGGCGATCACCAACCCCGACCGCACCTTCCGCTCCATCAAGCGCCACATGGGCGAGAACTGGAAGAGCGAGGACGTCGACGGCAAGCAGTACACGCCGCAGGAGATCTCCGCTCGCACCCTCATGAAGTTGAAGCGCGACGCGGAGGCCTACCTTGGTGACACCGTCACCCAGGCCGTCATCACGGTCCCGGCCTACTTCGACGACGCGCAGCGCACCGCCACCAAGGAGGCCGGCACCATCGCCGGCCTCGAGGTGCTCCGCATCATCAATGAGCCCACCGCTGCGGCCCTCGCCTATGGGCTCGACAAGGGTGCCGAGGACGAGACCGTCCTCGTGTTCGACCTCGGTGGCGGCACCTTCGACGTGTCGGTCCTCGAGATCGGCGACGGGGTCTTCGAGGTCAAGTCGACCCACGGCGACACCAGCCTCGGTGGCGACGACTGGGACCAGCGCATCATCGACTGGCTCGTCTCGCAGTTCAAGAACGCCCAGGGCGTCGACCTGTCCGCCGACCGTATGGCGATGCAGCGCCTCAAGGAGGCCGCTGAGAAGGCCAAGATCGAACTCAGCCAGGTCCAGTCCACGCAGATCAACCTCCCGTTCATCACCGCGAACGCCGACGGCCCGCTCCACCTCGACGAGTCGCTCAGCCGCTCGAAGTTCCAGGAGATGACCGCCGACCTCATCGAGCGGTGCCGCATCCCGTTCGAGCAGGCCCTGAAGGACGCCGGTCTGTCCAAGGGCGACCTCCACCACGTCATCCTCGTCGGCGGTTCGACGCGGATGCCCGCCGTCGCTGAACTCGTGCAGGGCATGACCGGCAAGGAGCCGAACAAGACGGTCAACCCCGACGAGGTCGTGGCCATGGGCGCCGCCGTTCAGGCCGGCGTGCTCCGCGGCGACGTGAAGGATGTGCTCCTCCTCGACGTCACCCCGCTCAGCCTCGGCATCGAGACCAAGGGCGGCGTCATGACGAAGCTGATCGAGCGCAACACTACGATCCCGACCAAGCGCAGCGAGGTGTTCACCACCGCCGACGACATGCAACCCTCCGTCGAGATCCATGTGCTCCAGGGTGAGCGCGAGATGGCTGGCTACAACAAGACCCTCGGCAAGTTCCAGCTCGTCGATCTGCCGCCCGCTCCCCGCGGCGTTCCCCAGATCGAGGTGACCTTCGACATCGACGCCAACGGCATCGTCAACGTGTCGGCGAAGGATCGCGCCACGAACAAGGAGCAGTCGATCACCATCTCCGGTCAGTCCACCCTCGACAAGGACACCATCGACCAGATGGTGAAAGACGCCGAGGCCCACGCCGAGGAGGACCGCGAGCGTCGCGAGGAGGCCGAGGTGCGCAACTCCGCCGACTCCCTCGTGTACCAGACCGAGAAGGTGCTCCGTGAGCAGGGTGAGAGCGTCTCCGAGGAGGAGCGCGCCGCCGTCGAGGGCCCGCTCGCCGATCTGAAGACGGCGCTCGCGGGCAACGACAACGACGCGATCCGCGCCGCCTCCGATGCCCTCATGACGGCCAGCCAGGCCTTCAGTCAGAAGCTCTACGAGGCCGCGTCGCGCGATGCCGACGCCGCCGGCACCTCGGCCTCCGGTCAGAGCGCCGAGGGTTCCGACGACGACATCATCGACGCCGAGATCGTCGAGGACGAGTGAGCCCGGTGGGCGGAGCGCAGTCCGAGGGGGTCGATCCCGTCGACACCGGTGACGACCTCA
>RGGX01000145.1 GCA_010024485.1 Actinomycetota bacterium
TCGACCATCCGACGAGCGTCGCTGCTGCTCCGACGGTCGGTGAGCGCGACCACGGCGTCGTGGATGGCCGACATCCATGGGTCGAGCTTCTCGTCGAGCCCCCCGGGCAGGAAGCCAACGTCGGCGCGGCCGACCGGAACGAGTGGCCGGTAGACGGCGACGCGCTCGTAACGCTGTTCCTCGATGACCTGTTCGAGCGCGGCGGCGATCGCGAGGATCGTCTTGCCGGTTCCCGCGCGCCCGTCGAGGGCGACAACGCTCACCTCGGGATCGAGCAGAAGCTCGAGGGCGAATCGCTGCTCCTTCGACCGCGGGTGCAGACCCCAGGGTTCCGGCGCCGCGGGTGGGAGTAGATGGAGCTCGTCCCCACGTCGTCGGGCGAGAGCGGACTGCGATCCGGCGCGCAGGACCACGAACTCGTTCTCGCGCAGCCGCGGCTCCTCGGTTCCTCCGACCGGGGTCGGATCGACCAGGCCCTCGGCGAGGGCGGTGATCTCCGACACATCGACCGAGCCGTCCCCATACAGGTCGTCGACGGTCGTGTGCTCGACATCGATCACCCTCCAACCCATCGGCTGGATCTCCCGGGCGACGCGCGACGGCCGGTGCTCGCGGGCATCGACCCCGAGGTGCGCGGCCTTGATCCGAAGCGCGGCATCGTTGGACACCATCACCGTCGGACCGATCCCGCGTTGGCCGAGGGCAGCGCCGATGATCCGGTTGTCGGGCTTCTCCGGATCGAGACCGTGCTCGATCAGCAGGTGGCGCTGGATCCCGTTCACCTCGATCTGCAGTGAGCCGTCGCCCATGGGAACGGCATCGGCGAGCGATCCCCCATGGCGGAGCCGCACCTCCTCGATCGTTCGAAGGGCGACCCGGGCTGAGCGCCCGACCTCGTCGGGGCGGGTCTTCAAGCCGTCGAGCTCCTCGATCACGGTCAACGGGATGACGATGTCGACCGCGCCGAGAGTTGTGAGGCAGGTGGGGTCGGCGACGAGCACGGAGGTGTCGAGGACCACGCGGTGCTCGGCGGGTGGGCGACCTCCCTGGGCTGGGATGTCGTCGAGTGACGTGCTCCGACGGTCGAGATCGGTCATTGGAGACCTCCGTTCCCCAGCGGGGATTCGGCTGACCGGCGATGTCTGGTCGCGGTCACGGTTGAGCGGGGCGGGGTGAGTCGTCGGACGTCAACGGAGGAGATGTGTAGTCGTGTTCGGTTCGTTGGTGGTGGATGCCTCGGCGACGGCTGGCCGCTTCGGGCGCCCCGATCCGTTGTGACACAAGGATGGAACCGAGATTCACTTGCAGATGCAAGCAGTTTGATAGTTGCACCGATGTCATTTGGAGTCCTTGTATGGAGTTGTCACCGCAATGAGGCGTTGTCGATGGCGTGCGCGGACGATCGTCCGGGGGCGTCGCGACCGGGTCTCGATGTGTTGACCGGGTCGCAATCCGGCGCCCCGCCGAGCACAGGAAAAGGATCTTCATGACCAAGTCAGAACTCATCGACGCAGTCGCTAGCGCGGCGAACGTCTCGAAGGCCGACGCCGAGCGCACGATCGGCGCCTTCTTCGACACCGTCGTCGCCAACACCAAGGGTGGCGCCAAGGTTTCGTGGCCGGGCTTCGGTTCGTTCAGCACCTCGCAGCGCGCAGCCCGTACCGGTCGCAACCCGCGCACCGGAGCTCCCGTCCAGATCGCCGCTTCGACGGCGATGAAGTTCAGCGCCTCCTCGACGCTGAAGGCCAACCTCAACGGTAAGTGACCCTCTGATGGCTGCTAGGAAGGCTGCTCCGAAGAAGGCTGCCAAGAAGGCTCCTGCACGTCGCAGGTGAACGACGAGATCCCTCGGGATTGCGGGCGGGGCCTCCGGGCCCCGCCCGAGTCGTTTTCGGGCGAGGGCTCTACAGGTCCGACATGAGGTGGAAGGCCTCGGCAGCGCCAAGGCCATGCGGACGGCCGAGTTCGTTGGCCCGTTCGCGGATGCGTTTCCTGAAACGCGCCAACCCGTTCTCATCGATGGCTCGCATCGTCGACTCGAACTGGCTCACGTGCGCCTCGAGGGCCGCCAACTTGATGTCGATCGAACTCGATATGTCCTCGACATGGTTCGGCTCGTCGGCCTCCCAGAGCACGAGGTGGCTCGGTCGGTGTGGCTCGAGACCATGCTCAGGGAAGAAGTGGGGATCTCTTGCCGCGACGATTCCCTCGCAGGCGAGTCGACCGGCCTCACGATGGTCGGGATGCAGGCGATACCGCTTCCACGGGTCGTGGCCGAGGACCACTTCGGGGCGCAACTCCCTGATCACGCGCGCCACCGCTGAACAGGCCTCGCGGTCCGCGGTCAACTCACCGTCGACCCGACCGAGGAACACGACATCGGTCGACACCCCGCCGTTGAGGAGTCGGTTCGCCTCGCGCTGCTCCTCCTCGCGCCGCGTCACGAGCGCGGTGATGTCCGCACTCGCGTCCCAGGTGCCCTTCGATCCATCGGTGCAGACGAGGTGCATCACACGGCATCCCGCCGCCGCCCACTTGGCGAGCGTGCCGCCGGCGCCGAACTCGACATCGTCAGGGTGAGCGCCGATCGCGAGCGCGCTCGCCGGAGTTTCGAGCGAGTGTGTCCAGTCCGTGGACATCGCCGCCGGCTGACCGGGTTCATTCGATGCCATGGATGCCTTCCTCGGCGAGGAGCGCGATGACCGATGGGTGCCGGAGGTCGTCGACGGTGTCGATGTCGAGGCCGAGAGCGCGATGCCGAACCACGCGGAGCACCGTACCGGTGCGTCGCGCCTCCGCTCCGACCAGATCGAGGTGCGCTCGGAACGACCCTCGCCCATAGGCCGGGCGGATTCGCACGCCCGGTTCGAGGACCATCACATTGGTGCCGTCGCCACGAGCATCGGGCACGAGAACGTTCCCCGAGTGGCCGAGCACCGACGAGAGTTCGGCCGGCTCGGCGAGATCGGCGTGGATCACAGCGATCCGAGAGCTGTCGCCGAGGCCCACCATGGCCTCTGAGACCGCGGAGTTCAGATTCCCGCCGGTCACCCGTCGGACCTCGACGTCGCGCTCCCGCGCCCAGCGCTCGACGTCGTCGTCCTCGCAGACGATGTGCACGCGGTGGCCGGACAGGGCCTCGACGGTTCGGGTGGCGAGCAATGTCGCCAACCGTCGGCGCGCGTTCCCGTCGAGGTGGCCGTCGAGTCGGCGCTTCGCTTCGGCGAAGGCGCGCACGGGAACGAGGATGTCGACCGCCATCACCCCGACAGTCAAGCCCGCTCACCGGCAGACGACACGGGCGGGCG
>RGGX01000146.1 GCA_010024485.1 Actinomycetota bacterium
CGGTCGTGCCGAGGGCGGCCGCCGCGGTGCCGGCGGCGTCGTCCGCCAGGACGGGGAAGGGGAAGCGTTCCCGCTCCAGCCAAACCGACGGCGGATAGTTCGGCCGATCGGGCGTGGTCGCTGTCGCGACGCCGTAGACCTCGAGTCCGAACGGGACGCGGAGACCCTCGGCCCAGTCGACCAGGGTCGGCACCTCCTCCTGACAGTGGGGGCACCAGTGCGCGAGGAAGACCACGAGGGTGGGCGCTCCGGGACCGATCCGCACCGAGGAGCCGTCGAAGGACGCGCCGGCGATCACGGGGGCGACGGTTCCGATCGCCGCGTCGCTCATGGTGTCGCCCGAGAACGGGATGAGCGGATCACCGACCACCTCGACGGGCTGCTGTTGCGCGAGATCCGGGGTCGCCGTTCCACCACCGTCGGTCA
The DNA here is from genome assembly GCA_010024485.1 of Actinomycetota bacterium. Taxonomy (GTDB): domain Bacteria; phylum Actinomycetota; class Acidimicrobiia; order Acidimicrobiales; family Ilumatobacteraceae; genus Casp-actino5. The sequence goes on from RGGX01000146.1 coordinate 427, forward strand.
ACGCGACGATGACGACGGCGACGACCACCACGAGGAGCACGGTGGCGATGACGACCTTGACCTGTGTCCCTCTGGTGTCCGTTCCGGTGGGTTCTTCGGGCATGCCGACCTCCTGGTCATCGGGTGCCGCACCCGCGCGGGAACCGACGGGGGCCGGGGTGCGACCCTGTCAGTATGCCGTCAGTGGATTCAGAGGGGGCTGTGACCTGTGACCGGGTGGTGGAGCACCTCTCCGCGGCCGCCGACGGCGTTCCGACCGCGGTCGATCAGCGCTTCGTCGCCTCCCATCTCGAGGTGTGCGCGTCGTGCGCCCGGTTCGCCGGGTCGATGTCGTCCCTCCGCGATCTCACGTCCACCGAGCTGCCGGCAACGCGACGCAGTTCGGGCCGGCTCGGTCGTCTGGCTGAGCGAACCGCCCGCTGGGGTTTCGCCCGGGTCCTCGTCGCTCTCGCCTCCGCGCAGATCCTCGCGCTCTCCGTGGTGGATCTCGTCGGCGGTGGGTCTCACGATGTTCGACACCTCGCCGCGTTCACCCTCGCCTACGGCCTGCTCCTCGCCTCCGTGGCGTTCCGGCCGGCGCGAGCGCGCACAGCCCTTCCGGTGTCAGCGCTGCTCGGCGCGACGCTGGTCATCACCGCGGTCGTCGATCTGCTCGCCGGACGCATCCCGCTGGCCGGAGAGGTGTTGCACCTCCCCGAGGTCGTGAGTGTCGTGGCGGTCGCGTCGCTGGCCGGCGCCTTCGACCGGACGATCAGAAGCCGACCGCGGGGCGCGGCGCGTAGAGGCTCTCGAGTCGCTCCCGTTCCGAGTCGTCGAGACTGATCGACAGCGCGGCGACGGCGTCGTCGAGGTGTTGCGGTCGGGTCGCTCCGATGATCGGCGCGGACACCACCGGGTTGGCGAGCACCCAGGCGAGGGCGACGCTCGCCATCGACACCCCTCGCTCGTCGGCGATGGCGGCGACCGCCTCGACGATCCGTCGGTCGTCGTCGCGGTAGAGCGTGCTACCGAACTGATCGGTGGCCGAACGCTCGGTGGCCTCATCCCAGGGTCGCGCCAGTCGTCCACGCGCCAGCGGGCTCCACGGGATCACCCCGACACCCTGGTCGGCGCACAGTGGGAGCATCTCGCGTTCCTCCTCCCGGTGGAGCAGGTTGTAGTGGTCCTGCATCGAGACGAACTCGGTCCAACCGTTCTCCGATGCGACGCGTTGCGCTTTGGCGAACTGCCAGGCCCACATCGACGACGCCCCGATGTAGAGGGCCTTGCCGGCCCGGACCACGTCGTGCAGGGCCTCCATGGTCTCCTCGATGGGGGTGTGCGGGTCCCATCGGTGGATCTGGTACAGGTCGACCCGGTCGGTGCCGAGCCGACGGAGGCTGTCGTCGATGGCGGTCATGATCGCCCGTCGGGAGAGACCGGCCCCGTTCGGTCCGTCGTGCATCCGACCGTGCACCTTGGTGGCGATCACCACCCGGTCGCGCGAGGTGAGCGAGGTCAGGGCGCGACCGAGGTACTCCTCACTGGTGCCGAGGGAGTAGACGTTGGCGGTGTCGAAGAAGTTGATCCCGAGGTCGAGGGCCTGGGCGAAGAACGGGCGCGACGACTCCTCGTCGAGCGACCACGGATGCGTGCCCCTGCCCGGCTCCCCGTAGCTCATGCAGCCGAGGCAGATCCTCGAGATCTCGAGACCGGTCGACCCGAGCCTCGTGTACGTCATGTCTCCCTGGGGTGCGCTCATCGGCGGTCTCCTTCTCCAGCGGCCCGGATCGACCCCAAAGCGAGGCCCTCGTCCACGACCCGAAAGTAGTGTCAGGACATGAGCCGACCCGATGTCGACCACGACGTGGTGGTGATCGGCGCCGGGATCTCCGGGATCGGCGCGGCCCACCATCTGTCTCGGCTGTGCCCCGACCGATCGTTCACCATCCTCGAGGGTCGCTCCGACATCGGGGGGACCTGGAGTCTGTTCCAGTACCCGGGCGTCCGGTCGGACAGCGACATGCACACCCTCGGCTACTCGTTCAAGCCCTGGACGGCCGACAAGTCGATCGCTGACGGGGCGGCGATCATGGACTACCTCCGCGAGACGGTCGAGGAGTTCGACATCGCTAAGCACATCCGCTTCGAACATCTCGTCCGGCGCGCCGAGTGGTCCTCGGAGACGGCGCGCTGGACCCTCTCGGTCGACACGCCGACAGGTCCAGTGACCATGACCTGCGCCTTCTTGTTCGTGTGCGCGGGCTACTACTCGTACCGTTCGGGGCACACTCCCGAGTTCGTCGGACGTGACGACTTCACCGGGAGGATCGTCCATCCGCAGGACTGGCCTGATGACCTCGATGTGGCCGGTCGCTCGGTCGCGGTCATCGGCTCCGGCGCGACCGCCGCAACGCTGGTGCCTGCGCTGGCGGGAAGCTGCCAACACGTCACCATGCTGCAGCGTTCGCCCACCTGGTTTGCCACAGGCCGCAACGCCAACGAACTGGCCGATACCTTGCGCGCTTTGGACATCCCCCACGAATGGACCCACGAAGTCGTGCGCCGCAAGGTCTTGCACGACCAAGCCCAGATACAGCAGCGCTGTGTGCAAGAGCCTGATGCGGTCGCGACTGAATTGCTGGCGGGCGTCAGGGAGGCGCTTGGCCCAGCGCACGACGACTTCTTTCATCATGCGCAGGTCGTCCATCGCTTCGCCCTTGACGATGTATTTTCTGTACTCGCTTTTGGCCGGTCGGCCGTTGCGCATCACCACGCTGGCACCCACGCGCTCATCGCCCTGAAGTTGGGCCATGTCGAAGCAGACGATGTGGT
>RGGX01000147.1 GCA_010024485.1 Actinomycetota bacterium
GGAGGTAGTCGCGTTCCGCCCCGCCGATCGCTCGGGTCACCATGCCCTCGTAGCGACCGACGCCGTGGTGCTCGTGGACCACGTAGCTGCCCGGGCGAAGACCCTCGAAGGTGGTCGTCGCCCCACGGGGGCGGGGCCGGCGATGCGCGCGGCGCCGTCCGGTCAGATCAGCCTCGGCGACCACGGCGAGTCGCGCTCGGGGCAGATGCCAACCCCGATGCAGCGGGGCCACGATGACGTAGGCCCCGGGCCGCGACATGTCGGTTCCGGCGGTGGCCGGGGTCAACTCGAGTCCGTGCTCGAGCATGGTCTCACGGATGCGGTTCGCCGACCCCTCACCGTCGGCAGCGACCACCACCCTCGAGCCGGCCGCGATGAGCTCGGTGAGCCTGGTCGTGAGCCCGGAGACATCACCACCGACGGGACCCCACCCGGACGACTCGACGATGGGGGTGTCCGGAGAGTCGGGCGCTGAGTCGATGGTCCAGAACGAACCGGTGCCCGAGAGCAGCCGATCGGGGTCGACGTGCAGCCGGGGGAAGGCGATGTCGGGGTCGCGCGCCCAGGTCTGGGCGAGGGTCCGGGCCAGATCGTCCTCCTCGGCGATCAGGTCGGCCGCGCGGTCGCGCATCCTCCGAGGTTCGATGAGAACCACCCGGGCCTCATCGGGCAGGAGATCGGTGATGAGCGCGTCGGACTCGGTGAGCCACGGCAGCCAGGACTCCATGCCGTCGAAGTGGGTGCCCTCCGCCAGTCGCTCCCACTGCTCGCGACCCCACGGATCGGTCGACACCAGGGTCTCCGCGCGAGCCCGAACCGAGTCATCGGGGGTGAGCTCGCGGGCCGGGAAGATTCGGGTCGAGGCGATGTCGTCGATCGAGCGCTGATCGTTGACGCTGAACTCGGTGAGTCGATCGACCTCGTCGCCCCACAGGTCGATACGCACCGGGCGATCCGCCGTCGACGGGAAGACATCGATGATCGCGCCCCGGCGGGCGAACTCGCCGCGGTGCTCCACCAACTCCTCGCGCCGGTACCCCGCGGCGACGAGGCTCCTCACGATGTCATCGGGGTCGATGACATCCCCGTGGGCGACCTCGACGGGGACGACCGAGTCCGAGCCGGGACCGAGACGCTGGAGGAGGGCGCGGACCCCGGCGACGATGACGCGCGGGCATCGCTCAGCGTGGCGCAGTCGCCAGAGCACCTCGAGCCGGCGGCCCATCGTCTCGATCGCGGGGGACACCCGCTCGAAGGGAAGGGTCTCCCAGGCGGGGAACAGCGCGACCGAGTCGGCCGGGAGCAGCTGACAGAGATCGTCGTGGAGTCGGGCGGCGTCGGTGCCCGTCGCGCAGGCAACGAGGAGGGGACGGCGTTCCGAGAGTCGCGCGAGGGCGGCGAGCGACACCGGCCGCGCCACCTCGGCGACCGCGAGCCGGGCCGACGGGTCGCCGAGTGCCCGCATGACCGCGGGCTCGTCGCGGAGCAGGCCGACGATCGACCCGAGCGGCGCCTCGGTCATCGCGAGTTGATGTCCTGCATCGTCTCGGCGACCCCGCGCCGGACGATCGACTCCACCGCGTCGGCCGCGATCTCGATCGAGACATCGAGGACCTCGCGCTGCTTCGCCGGGATCCTCGACAGCACGTGATCTGCCCCTCGCCCCGCCGACGGGGGCTTGCCGACCCCGATGCGGATACGGAGGTAGTCCTGGGTGGAGAGCGATGACGTGATGCTCCGAAGACCGTTGTGCCCCGCCAGCCCGCCACCGGCCTTCACCCGAACGACGCCGGGCTCGAGGTCGAGTTCGTCGTGCACGACGATGATCCGCTCCGGATCGGTGAAGCGGAACCTCTTCACCAGCGAGGCAGCGGCGCGTCCCGACTCGTTCATGAACGTGAGCGGCACGGCGAGCACGACCCGGGTCTCCCCGATGCGGCTCTCGGCGACCGCCGCATCGTTCTTGCCGGTGCGCATGGTGTCGCCGAGCCGTCCAGCCAGCAGGCGAACCGCGTCCTCCCCGACGTTGTGGCGGGTGTGCTCGTACCGGCGGCCCGGATTTCCGAGACCGAGGACGAGCCAGTCGAAGCTGCCGCCGCTCCCACGGTCACGACCCCGGCCGAACATCGGGTCAGTTCATCCTCGCGCCGGGTAGCGCGGGATCACTCGGCGTCGTCGGCAGGGGCGTCGTCGGAGGAGGCGTCGTCTCCGGAGCCCTCGCCCTCTTCGCCCTCGCCCTCTTCCTCGGAGGTCTCTTCCTCCTCCTCGGCGGCGGTGCGCAGGATCGTCACGGTGACGACCGGCTGGTCCTCCTCGTGGGCGAAGACGCATCCGGCGGGGACGGGGAGCTGACCGACGGTGATGACGTCGTCGACGGTCATCTCCGAGATGTCGATCTCGATCGAGTCGGGAATGGTGCGAGGAGTGGTGGTGACCTGGATCTCAGCCATCTGCAGGTCGACAAGGCCGTTGTTCATGGCGACCTCCTTCGCCTCACCGAGGAGGACCACCGGCACGCTCACGGTGATCTCAACGTCGAGGTTCACCTGGAGGAAGTCGATGTGGCTCACGGAGCGGCGCACCGGGTGGCGCTGCATTTCCTTGACGATCGCTGGGTACACCGTGCCGTCGACGGTCAGGTCGAGAACGGTGTTGACGCCCGAGGGGCCCGACAGGGCGGCGCGCAGGTCGCGGCGGTCGACGGAGACGCTGATCGGCGTCATGCCGAGGCCGTAGACGACGGCGGGGATGCGGTCCTCGCGGCGGAGCCGACGGGAGGAGGGGCTACCGGTCACGTCGTCGAGGCCAAGGAGGTCATCGGTGACGTGGCCGGACGGCTGTGCATCCTCACCGACGACATGATCGACACGGGTGGCACGATCGTCTCGGCAGCGGAGATCCTGCTCGACCGGGGCGCGACCGAGGTGTGGGCGATGGCCACCCACGGTGTGCTCTCCGGCCCTGCCGTCGACCGTCTGAAGAACTCCCCGATCGCACGGGTCGTTCTGACCAACACCCTCCCGTTGCCCGAGGAGAAGCAGCTCCCCCAGATCGAGGTCCTCTCGATCGCCCCGCTCATCGCGGAGGCGCTCTCGGCGGTGTTCGACGACACCAGCGTCAGCGAGATCTTCTCCGGCGAGAACTACGCCTGAACGCCGACGGGAGCGGGTGTGGGCCCGC
>RGGX01000148.1 GCA_010024485.1 Actinomycetota bacterium
ATGCGTCATGTCGGTCGTCTCATGCGACAGATGCGTGGCGTCCGCGACACGTTCCAGCGTGAGTTCAAGCAGGCCCTCGACGAGCCGATGCGGGACCTCCGCCGGGCGACCACCGGCAGTGCCGATGAGCTTCGGCGCGCCGCCAAGTCCATGGTCGAACCGGAGTCCGACTCGACGAGTGAGGATGCCGCCGCGGAGTCGGCGTCGGGGTCCGAGGCCCCGGTGGCTGACGATGTTCCGAAGGTCACCGAGTCCGAGAGCGTGGCCGAGCCGGTGAACAGTCCCGACGCACCCGCTACCGAGACGGACACCGGAACGTCTGAGGCGGTGGATGCGGGTGAGGCCGACGCCTCGACGCCGTTCGAAGCCGGTCAGGACGTCGATGAAACGAGCGCGGAGGAGCGGTGAGGTTCGGACGGGGCAACAAGACCGTCGAGCCCTCGGCGACCATGACCCTGACGGAGCATCTGGGCGAGCTCCGGATGCGGATCATCCGCAGCGCGCTGGCCATCCTCCTCGGCGCGCTCGTGGTGGTGTCGTTCTATGACCGGGTGCTCGCCGCGCTGACCCAGCCGTACCTCGATCTGTGTCGCCGGTCGGATCCCGGCTTCTGCGGGCTCTCCTTCGACCCGAGCACCGACGAGGTGGCGCTGTTCACCCTCGACCCGATCGAGGGTTTCTCCACCCGTCTGCGGATCGCCACCTACGGCGGCATCGTCTTGGCCCTCCCGGTCCTGCTCTGGCAGCTGTGGAAGTTCATCGTCCCGGCCCTCCACAAGCAGGAGCGCCGCTACGCCATCAGCTTCGTGGCGAGCACGGTCGTCCTCTTCGTTGCCGGTGGACTGATCGCGTTCCGAACCCTCGGTCGCGCGCTCGAGTTCCTCATCTCCTGGGCGGGGGAGGGTGTCGACCAGGCCTTCCAGGTGAGCAGTTACATCCGTCTGGTCACCCTCATGGTCGTCGCCTTCGGCGTGGGATTCACCATCCCCGTCCTGCTCGTCTTCCTCCAACTCATCGGGGTGCTGACCCCGCGGACCCTGCTGCGCGCCTGGCGTTACGCGGTGGTCGGAACGGTCGCGCTGGCGGCCGTCATCACCCCCTCGGGCGACCCGATCTCACTGTTCAGCCTCTCGGTGCCGATGGTGGTCCTCTACTTCGTCGCGATCGGTGTGGGCCACCTCCTCACCCGCGGTCGGGACCGTTGAGACCCGATCGCAGCGAGCTGACCGCTCGATTCTCGTTCACTCCCGACCGGTTCCAGACCGACGCCTTCGACGCGCTCGACGACGGCTACAGCGTCGTGGTCTCAGCTCCCACGGGGAGCGGGAAGACCGCGGTGGCCGAGTACGGCATCGCGGCGACCCTGGCCGATGGCCGACGGGCCTTCTACACGGCTCCGCTGAAGGCCCTGTCGAATCAGAAGTTCCGCGACCTGATCGCTGAGCACGGGCCCGAGCGGGTGGGGCTCCTCACCGGCGACAACGCGGTGCGTCCCGACGCCCCAATCGTCGTGATGACCACCGAGGTCCTCCGGAACATGATCTACGCGGGTTCCGAGGCCCTCGACGAACTCGCACTGGTGGTCCTCGACGAGGTCCACTTCCTCCAGGACGCCTATCGGGGGCCGGTCTGGGAGGAGGTCATCATCCACCTCCCACCTGAGATCCAGTTGGTCTGCCTCTCAGCGACGGTGTCGAACGCCGACGAACTCGCGGAGTGGATGTCCACGGTGCGCGGTCTGACCCGCACGGTGGTCGAGCATCGTCGACCCGTCGAACTCGTCGACCACTATCTCGTCGCCGATCGCTCGAACGACCGCCTGCAGATGATGCCGACCTTCGTCGACGGGTCGCTGAACCGGGATGCCATGCGTATCGACGAGTCCCGTCTGCGCGGTCCGACGCGCAACCGGCGGGGCCGTCCGACGGGAGGGTCGGGTCGGCGGCTCGCCACACCGGACCGTGTCGAGACCGTCACCCACCTCGATGACCTCGACATGTTGCCGTGCATCGTGTTCATCTTCTCCAGAGCGCAGTGCGACGCCGCGGCGCAGAGCTGCCTCGATGCCGGGCTGGTCCTCACCGATGCGGGCGAGGCGGCTGAGATCGATGCCGTGCTCGAGGATCGCATCTCCGGTCTCAACGACGCCGATCTCGACGCCCTCGGCCTCGAGACGCTGCGGGCCCAGATGCTGGCGGGCTGTGCTCCGCATCACGCCGGGATGGTGCCGCCGTTCAAGGAGGCCGTCGAGATCTGCTTCACCAGGGGCCTCATACGGGCGGTGTTCGCGACGGAGACCCTCGCCGTCGGCGTGAACATGCCGGCGCGCACGGTCGTCATCGAGAAGACGACCAAGTTCAACGGGGATCACCATGTGTCGCTCAGTCCCGCGGAGTTCACCCAGCTGACCGGCCGTGCCGGACGCCGCGGTATCGACACCATCGGTAACGCGGTCGTGCTCTGGAGTCCGTGGGTGCGCTACCAGCAGGCGGCCGAGCTGGCCTCGAGTCGAACCTTCGGACTCCGCTCGGTGTTCCGGCCCACCTACAACATGACCGCGAACCTCGTGAGGAGGCACAGCCGGGAGCGAGCGCGCGAACTCCTCATGATGTCCTTCGCCCAGTTCCAGGGTGATCGGGAGGTGGTCCGCTCACAGGGACGGGTGACACGTCGCCGGGAGAAGCTCTCCCAACTCGAGGAGCGCGCCCGGTCACCGTACGGCGACCTCGAGGAGTACCGCCGCGCCAAGGACAGCGGGACCGAGCCCGACGGGCCCTCCGTCCGCCCGGGCGACGTCATCGACGTTCGGGTCCGGGGCTATCGGGGTGTCGTCGCCGTGGTCGCCACCGCCCACCGCTCGGGCGGGCTCAGGGTCTCGGCGGTGACCCCCGCTGGACGTCCGCTGACCCTGAGCGCCGAGGATCTGGCGCGATCATCATCTGTCGTCGGCCGCATCGCGGTTCCCGATGGCGCGAGCCCGAACCGAAAGGACGTCCGGCGCGAGGTCGCGCGTCGCCTGCGTCGCGTCGAGACGGGGGGCCGAAGCCGTCCGACGCGAACCGTCAGGCACCCCGTGGAGGACGATCCCGACCTCCGCGAGCGGCTCCGCGCGGCATCGGATTCCGAGCGGGTGCGGACCGAGCTCGAGCGCCTCGAGGCGC
>RGGX01000149.1 GCA_010024485.1 Actinomycetota bacterium
TCGTTTTCGCGTCGACTGATCGCCCGCGCCAGCACCCCGGCCAACAGTGTGACGACACCGCCGATCAGCGCTGCCGGCGGAAGCGAGAGCACCAGCGCGACGCAGCCGACCAGGCCGACCACGGCGATCGAGGGATGCCAGATTCGGGCATCCTTCGGCATCGCCAGCGCGGAGGCGTTGGTGATCGCGTAGTAGGTCAACACCGCGACCCCCGAGACCGCGATCGAGGAGCGGAGATCGATGGTGTTGACGAGGATCAGCACAGCGGCGACGACAGTCAGCTCGGCCCGAAGAGGGATTCCGCGCTGCGCGTCCACCGCAGCGAGCACCGACGGCAGCTCCCGACGCCGCGCCATGGCGAGCACCGTCCGCGACACACCCGGCAACAGATTGAGGAGCACGCCCGCGCAGGCGACTGCCGCTCCCACGGGCACGAGCGGGGCGAGACCGCTGAGCCAGCCGGCCTCGATCACCGACCGGAGCGGAGCGGCCTCCGCAGGAAGCACGCCAGCGGGCACGGTGGTCACCACGGCGAGGGCGACGATGGCGTAGATGACGAGGACGAGAGCGAGGGCTCTCGGGATGGCTCTCGGGATGGTTCGGGACGGGTCGCGGACCTCCTCGCCCAAGGTGGCGACCCGCGCGTAGCCAGCGAAGGCGAAGAAGATCAGCCCGGCTGATCGCAGGACACCAGGGACCGACAGACCCGGGTCGGACCAGTCGACGACCTCGCGTGGAGCGCCGGTGCTGGCGATCACGACGAGCGCGAGGGTCGACGCGGTGACGAGGAGCAGCCACCGCGTGACCCGAACGGTGCGGGTCAGACCGCCGATGTTCACCCCGAACACCGCGAGCACCGCGAGGTTCGCGATGACGCGGTGGTGTCCGGGCATCGCGTAGGCGCCGACGGTCAGCGCCATCGCCGCGCACGAGGCCGTCTTCCCAACGACGAACCCCCACCCGGCGACATGACCCCAGAACGGTCCGATCTCCTCTCTCGCGTACACGTAGGTGCCGCCCGACTCCGGGTGCCGGGCCGCGAGCTGCGCGGAGGAGGTGGCGTTCGCGCCGGAACCGCCCGGGGGTCACCCCGGTGTTGATCCGGGACGTACCGATCCCAGAACCACACCATGTCCGCCGCGGTCAAGAAGTAGCCCTCGGAGTTCTCCGTCATCGACGGGTACGGGTCCTGCTCGGTGTCGACGCATGGGTAGATGAGGCACTGGTGACGCAGTGCGAGTCCTTCATCGCGGGCGCGCACGGCGACACCGGCGGCGAGATTGCCGCCAGCTGAGTCACCGGCAACCGCGATCCGGTTGGGGTCGCCTCCGATCGAGGCGGCCTCGCGGCTCAACCACTCGGTGACCGCCCAGCAGTCGTCGTGAGCAGCGGGAAAGGGATGCTCAGGGGCCAACCGGTACTCGACGGAGACGACGAGCGCTCCGGTCATGAGGGCGAGTCGTCGGGCGGTCGGGTCGTGTCCGTCGACGCTCGAGAGGACCCAGCCTCCCCCGTGGAAGAACACGATCACCGAGAGGTCGCGAGGATCGGCGACCGGGGCGTAGCAACGAACGGGAACCGAGAGTCCGTCACTCTCGATGACGCGGTCGACGACATGGGGGAGCGGATCAGGAGCCGGTCGCGGGGCCGCGTCGTAGTTCCGCCGAGCCTCAGCGACGGTGCCCTCGGACATCGCCGGCGCGCCGGTCTCGGCGAGCGCCCGGACCAGTTCTGCTACGTCGCTGTCGAGAGGCACGGGTCAACCCGCTGTGGTCTCGGCGTCGAGGACTCGGCGGACCTCGTCGATGATCTGCTCGGCGGTCGCGCCCGGCGTGAGGACCGCAGCCACCCCGGTACCGAGCAGTTCGGCGAGATCGTGATCGGGCACGATCCCGCCGACGAGGACGGGGATGTCGGCGCCCCTCGCTCGTACCGCCGCGACCACCGCCGGGGCGAGCGTCATGTGCGCCCCGGAGAGCATCGAGAGCCCGATCGCGTCGACGTCCTCATCGACCGCGGCAGCCGCCACGGTCTCGGGGGTCTGGAACAGTCCGGTGTAGATCACCTCGAAGCCGGCGTCGCGCAGGATCCGCGCGACCACCTTCACTCCGCGGTCGTGTCCGTCGAGGCCGACCTTGGCCACCAGTATCCGCTCACCGCCCACGTTCGCCCTCCCTGTCACTCGGATCGCCGTGCATCGTCGGGTTCAGAATGTCGGAACCTCGACGTGACGGCCGAACACGGTTCCCATGGCCCCCATGACCTCGCCGAGGGTGGCGTAGGCGTGGGCGGCCTCGATGAGCGTCGGCATGAGGTTGACCTCGGGATCGGCGGCCTCGACACGGAGTCGTTCCAGCACATCCTCGACGGCGCCGGAGTCTCGGCGGTCGCGAACCGCATCGAGCCGTTTGCGTTGACGCTGCTCGTCCTCGTTCGTGATCCGCAGCAGAGGGATCTGATCCTCCTCGTTGCCCTCGGTGAACGCGTTGACGCCGACGACGATCCGACGACCCGCGTTCACCTTGCGCTCCAACTCGTAGGCCGAGTCCGTGATTCGTCCCTGAAACCAGTTCTCCTCGATGCCCTTGATCGCTCCCTCGAGCATCGAGCCGTCGCCGAGGGATTCGATGTGGGCGAAGATCTCCTCGGCCTGTCGTTCCACCTCGTCGGTGAGCGCCTCGACGTAGTGGGAACCTCCGAGGGGGTCGGCCACGTGGGCGACGTTCGTCTCGTGGGCGATGATCTGCTGGGTTCGCAGCGCGATGCGGGCCGCCTTCTCGGTCGGTAGCGCCATGGCTTCGTCCATCGAGTTGGTGTGGAGGCTCTGGGTGCCACCGAGGACGCCGGCGAGCGCCTCGATCGCGGTGCGCGCGATGTTCAACTCGGGTTGTTGGGCGGTGAGCGACACCCCGGCGGTCTGGGTGTGGAAACGACACTGCATCGACCGCGGGTCCTCGGCGCCGTAGCGGTCGCGCATCCAGCGCGCCCAGATCCTCCGGGCGGCGCGGTACTTCGCGATCTCCTCGAAGAAGTCAATGTGCGCGTTGAAGAAGAAACTCAGGCGTGGTGCGAACGAGTCGACCGGGAGCCCGGCCTCGAGCGCGAGCTCCACGTAGGCGAACCCGTTGGCGAGGGTGAAGGCCAGTTCC
>RGGX01000150.1 GCA_010024485.1 Actinomycetota bacterium
CGCGACACCCACTCGACAAACAGCCGCAGATCGGTGCGATAGGCCTCGCGGGTGCGCTCGCTCAACGAGGTGAGCGAACCCGTGAACTGATCGAGGGCCCACGAGGACAGGTCAACGGCAACCGGAGCACCCTCGGCCGGAGCATCACCGGGCGCGCGGTCATCGGACCCGCTCATGACCACGACGGTATTACGCCGTCACGGTGGGAGTCCGGACACAGCCACCTCCAGCCATCCGGCCTCGTCGGCCAACCACCCCTCGCGGAGCAGTTCGGCGACCGCCGCGGCCACGGGCGCGACCCCGGCCCCCGACAGCGCCACCAGCTGATCAAGCGACCTCGGCCCGTCACGGCAGGACTCATCGGGGAGGCCGAGCATGGTGAACGAGGGCAACCCCGGACCCACATGCACCTCGACCCCCACCCGATGGCCACGAGCACCGGGCACCGAGCACCGAGGCCGAATGGACACTGGCGATCACGAGCCACCTCCGACAAGACACCGGGCCACATCGGCACCGGACCACGGGAGGCGGACGCCTCGATCGACCACGAACCTAGACAGGGGGTGCGACGGTGACCCCGGCCCGGCCATGGCACATGGCACACTCGCCCCGATGAGACATCTCGCCCTCACCCTCGTCGCCATCGGCGCGGCATGCGGCGGCGGGAACTCCAACAGCGACCCCGTCGCCTTCTGCGACGCCCTGTCCGCATCGCTCGATCTCGTGCGCAACCCGGTCATCACCACCGAGGCCGAGATCGATCAGACCCTGCTCACCTACCGACGACTCGGTGACCTCGCGCCCCTCGACATCGCCGACGACTGGGCCGTGCTCGTCACCAACGTCGAGACCGCCGCCGCCGTCGTACCCAACGACCGCGACAGCATCCAGCGCGCCGTCCAACAGGCCTACGCCAGCGAGCGATCCGCGGTCGCCGTCGCCCGATGGGTCAACGACCGCTGCGGCTACGACATGGGGCCGGTGACCACCATCGCCCCGCACGACACGCCCACCCCGGCCGAACCGCCCGGGGTCACCGACGACTGAGCGCTCGCGGAGATCAGACGATCTCGCCGCGACGCAGGATCACCTTGTCGACGAGGCCGTAGTCGCGGGCCTCCTCAGCGGTGAACCACCGGTCGCGCTCGGAGTCGCTCTGGATCTGCTCCAGATCCTGACCCGAGTGCTGAGCGATCAACTCGGCCATACGCAACTTGGTGTAGGCGAGCTGCTCGGCCTGGATCGCGATGTCGGCCGCCTGGCCGCGCAGACCCGCCAACGGCTGGTGCATCATCACCCGGGCGTTCGGCAGCGTGTACCGCTTGCCCGGAGCACCCGCCGTGAGCAGGAACTGACCCATCGAGGCCGCGAGCCCGAGACAGACCGTCGCCACATCGCAGCTGACGAACTGCATGGTGTCGTAGATGGCCATACCGGCCGTCACCGACCCACCCGGCGAGTTGATGTAGAGCCAGATGTCGGCGTCGGGATCCTCACCCTCGAGATAGAGCAACTGGGCGCAGATCTGGTTGGCGATGTCATCGTTGACATCGGAACCGAGCAGCACCACCCGATTCTTGAGCAGCCGGTTGAACACATCGCTCCGCGGGTCGAAACCACCCTCGAGCGCCTGCGGGGACTGGGTCACATCGGCCATGGGCGCAGGCTACCGGCCACCCCCGCCGACGGCCTCACGCTCCTGAACGGTCGACACCCGAGGCGATCACCGCCACCGGACCCGACTGCGCGCCCTCCAACAAGGCGGCCACCCCGGCCGCGCCCGTCGGTGACACCGGCAACCCCGCATCACGGGCCACCGTCACCGCCTCGACCACCGCGGCCTCGGAGACCACCACCGGACGACCACCGCTCACCCGCATCGCCTCGACGAGTGACAACCAGTCATAGGTCTCGTCGTCGAGGATCCCGTCGGCCAACGAATGAGGCTCCTCCCACGGGATCATGACCTCCGCCCAACGATCAGCCGGACGATCGTCATCACCGAGCAGACGCACCGCCCGCTCGAGCGGCGCGCACCCCTCGGTCTGCACCGCGAGCAACGCCACCGACGAGCCGAGACCCTGCGAGGCGCACGACGCCAAGGCGCCCCCACCGACCTGCACCACCAACTCCGAGACCGGCGACCCCACCTCGGCCATCTCCCAACCGATGGTGCGACCCCCGTCGAGACACCAGGCGTTCACCGGGCCCTGCACACTGAACGGCACCGCGCCCCCGGCCACCGAGGACCGGAACCCGGCCATCGCCGGATCGCCCGGGGGATCACCGGGATGACGCTCACACCGATGCACCTCAGCACCGAGCGCGTCGATCGCCACCCCGAACGCCGGATCCATCCAGGTCGGCACGAACACCTGGATCGGCCAGGACTCGCGTGAGGCCAACGTCGACGCCGCCAACGCCGCGTTCCCACACGACGAGATCGCCAACGGGGGCCGACGACCGAGCAGACCGAGCTCCTCCGCCACCCGGAGATGCAACATGATCGACACCAGATGACGGGCCTTGTGCGACCCGGCCAACTGCCCGGTCTCGTCCTTCGCCCACACCTCGACACCGAAACGATCCGACAACGACGCGTTCACGGTGAACGGGGTGATGGAGAACCCGTCGGCAACCGAGGCCGCCAACGACAACGCCGCCGACTCCGACATGCCGTTCGCCAACGCGAACGCGAACCAGGCCGACCGGCGAGCGAACCGCACGAAGGGATTCGCGTCGTCGATCACCTCGGCCTCGACGCCGTCGTCGACGAGGCGGAGCACATGATGCGGATCCTCCGGCGAGGCCGACGGACAGGTCCACGAGAACGGGGTCGCGACGTCGACCTCGGCGCCACACACCCGGCACACCCAGCCGAGGACCATCGCGACCGCCCCGGTCAGCCCGCGGCGACGCGGTCGTTGAACTCGTCGATCATCGAGTCCCACACACCGACATAGCGGCGCAGTCCCTGCCAGAACGACTGGTGACGACGCTCCTCGAACAACTCGAACGGGGTGCCCTGCTGCTCGACCCAGGTGTAGTAGCCGAGGTTGAAAATCCGCCGCCGATCAGCCTCGGTGCAATCGATCATGTGCTCGGTCGACGTGTGCGCCAAGTGCTCCCCGAACACCTCAGCGGCA
>RGGX01000016.1 GCA_010024485.1 Actinomycetota bacterium
CCGGAGCACATCGCCGCCATCGCCGAGGCGGTCACGAGCGAGCAGCCGCGACTGATCCCCGAGCGGTCGCGCCACCTCAGCCTCTCTGGCCTCGAGGCGCTGGAGCTGACCGAGGAGATCCCGTTCGTCAACATCGGCGAGCGCACCAACGTCTTCGGGTCCGCCAAGTTCCGCCGACTCATCAAGGAGGGCGACCACGCCGCCGCCGTCGAGATCGCGCGCCAGCAGGTCGAGGCGGGCGCTCAGGCCATCGATGTGAACATGGACGAGGGTCTGATCGACTCGGCCGCCGAGATCACCACCTTCCTCCGCCTGATCGCGGCCGAACCCGACATCGCCCGGGTACCGGTCGTGGTCGACTCGTCACGGTTCGAGGTCATCGAGGCCGGACTGGCCTGCCTGCAGGGCAAATCCGTCGTGAATTCGATCTCGCTGAAGGCTGGTGAGGCCGAATTCCTCCAGCAGGCTCGGGTCTGCCGTGACCACGGTGCAGCCGTCATCGTGATGGCCTTCGACGAGGACGGTCAGGCCGACACCGTCGAGCGCCGCGTCGAGATCTGCCGACGCGCCCACCGACTGCTGACCGAGGAGGTCGGGTTCGATGAGGAGGACATCATCTTCGACCCGAACATCTTCGCGGTCGCCACCGGCATCGCCGAGCACGACCGCTACGGGCTCGACTTCATCGAGGCCACCGCCGAGATCCTCCGGTTCGCGCCGCGCTCGAACATCTCGGGCGGGGTGTCGAACCTGTCCTTCTCCTTCCAGGGCAACAACGTGGTCCGCGAGGCGATGCACTCGGTGTTCCTGGTGCACGCCATCCGGGCCGGCATGCGCCTCGCGATCGTCAACGCCGGCCAACTCGCTCTCTACGACGACCTCGACCCCCACCTGCGCGAACTCTGCGAAGACGTCGTGCTCGCCCGTCGGCCCGATGCCGCCGAACGACTCCTCGAGGAGGCCATCTCCTTCCGCGACGCCGCGACCCAGGAGTCCGACGCCACCGCTGCCGAATGGAGGAGCCTCCCGGTCGCGGGCCGGCTGGCGCACGCGCTCCGCCACGGGATCGGCGAACACATCGAGGGCGATGTCGAGGAGGCCCGGCTCGCCGCTGACCATCCGGTCGAGGTCATCGAAGGACCGCTGATGGACGGGATGAACGAGGTCGGCGACCTCTTCGGCGCCGGCCGGATGTTCCTCCCCCAGGTCGTCAAGTCGGCCCGGGTGATGAAGCAGGCCGTCGCCCACCTGACCCCGCACATCGAGGCGGCGCGCACTGAGGGCACCGAGGTGGCCGCGGGCGCGACGAGCGGGGCCCGGGTGCTGCTCGCCACCGTGGCCGGCGACGTGCACGACATCGGCAAGAACATCGTCGGGGTGGTCCTCGGCTGCGCCGACCACGAGATCATCGACCTCGGGGTGATGGTCGATACCCAGACCATCCTCGAGACCGCCGTCGAGCGCGAGGTCGACATCATCGGCCTCTCCGGTCTGATCACCCCGTCGCTCGACCAGATGGTGGGCGTCGCGCGTGAGATGGAGCGGCGCGGGATGGACACCCCGCTGCTGATCGGTGGGGCCACCACCAGTCGACTCCACACGGCGCTGCGCATCGCCCCCGCCTACACCGGAGGTCCCGTGGTGCACGTCGCTGACGCCAGCCGAGCCTCCGGCGTCATCAGCTCCCTCCGGAACCCCGATCGCCGCACCGCCTTCCTCGACGACCTCGCTGAGGACTACCGACGGGTCACCGAGCGATTCGCCCAGGCTGAGACCGAACGGCGACGGCTCGACCTGAGCGCCGCCCGGTCGAACGCGGCGGTGCTCGAGTTCGACGACACCCGAGTGATCACCCCAACCTTCACCGGTCACCGGACCATTCGCACCGACGTCGCCACCCTTCGACCGTTCATCGACTGGTCGCCGTTCCTGACGACCTGGGGGATCCGCGGACGGCACCCCGACGTACTCGACGACCCTGAGCTCGGTGAGGCGGCGCGCTCCCTGATGGCCGATGCCGACGCGATGCTCGATCAGATGATCGCTGAGCAGTGGTTCTCGCCGGTGGCCGAGGTCGGCTTCTGGCCGGCCACCTCGAACGGTGACGACATCGAGGTCACCGACGGTGGCGGTGACCACCTCGCGACCCTGCACGGCCTCCGACAGCAGTTGGAGAAGTCACCGACCTCCCACCGACCGAATCTCTGCATCTCCGACTTCGTCGCCCCGGCTTCCGCCGACATCGACGACCACATCGGCGCGTTCGTCGTGACCGTCGGACCCGAGGAGAACGAGATCGCCGACCGGTTCGCCGACCAGGGCGATGACTACGCCTCGATCATGGTGAAGGCCCTCGCCGACCGGCTGGCCGAGGCCTTCGCCGAGTACCTCCACATGCTGGTACGAACCGAACTGTGGGGCTACGAACCCGACGAGTCGCTCAGCACCGCCGACCTGATCGCGGAGGCCTATCGCGGTATCCGACCGGCTCCCGGCTACCCCGCGCAGCCCGACCACTCCGAGAAGGAGACCATCATGCGGCTCCTCGATGCCGAGGCGACCGTCGGGGTGACCCTGACCGAGTCGTGGGCGATGTGGCCGGGATCCACCGTGTCCGGGCTCTACTTCGCCCATCCGGACGCCCTGTACTTCGGTGTCGGTCGCATCACCCGCGAGCAGGTCGAGGACTACGGCCGGCGCAAGGGCCTCGATCTCAGCACCACCGAGCGCATCCTGGCTCCGGTGCTCGCCTACGAGCCGGAGTAGGGGTCAGGCCTCGTACTCGTGCTCGGGGCCCGGGTAGCGCCCCTGCTCCACGTCCTCGCGGAAGCTGACAACCGCCTCATGGAGCGTGCCCGCGAGGTCCGCGTAGCGCTTGACGAACCGCGGGATCCGACCCGAGGTCAGACCCGCCCAATCGGTCCACACCATGAGTTGACCATCGCATTCGGGGCCGGCGCCGACGCTGATCGTCGGGATCGAGAGCGCGGCGGTCACCTCGGCGGCGACGCTGGACGGGACCATCTCGAGCACGACCGCGAAGGCACCGGCCTCCTCGACGGCCCGCGCATCGGCGAGGAGGTCGGCGGCGGCCTCACCGCGACCCTGGATGAGGTGCCCACCGAGCCCGTGCTCGCTCTGGGGTGTGAAGCCGACGTGGCCCATCACCGGGATCCCCGAGGTCACGATGCGGCGGATCTGCTCGGCGCTGCGACGGCCGCCCTCCAGTTTGACCGCGTGGGCCGAGGTCTCCTTCATGAACCGCATCGCGGTGCGGAGCGCCTCCTCCGGCCCGTTCTCGTAGGAGCCGAACGGTAGATCGGCCACCACCAGCGCCCGGCGTGCCGCTCGGGCCACGGCCCTCGTCAGCGGGATGAGCTCGTCGACCGTGACCGGGAGGGTGGTGTCGTAGCCGAAGACGATGTTGCCGGCCGAGTCTCCGACCAGCAGGAAGTCGATCCCCGCGCCGTCGAAGATCCCGGCGGTCAGGAAGTCGTAGCTCGTCAGACCAGTGATCCGGATGCCCTGCTCCTTCGCGCGGGCGAAGTGTCGGACCCGGACTCGTTTCTGGCCGTCGTCGGCCGTCCCGCCACCGCCATAGGCGGCGATCTCCCCCATGGCCTCCTCGCCGGTCATGGGTACACGCTATTGGGAGGTGACCGGTTCGGCGACGGGACGCCGGCGGCGTTCACGTTCGCACGAGGTCCTTGCAACGCGCCACGGACCCGAGCAAAATGTCCGTACATGAACATCCTGCCCGATCAACTCCCGTTCTGGATCGCCGGTCCACTCCTCGGGCTGCTCGTCGTCGGCCTCTTCGTGGTCGCCAACCAGCCGCTCGGGGCATCCGGCGCCTACATGCAGACCATGAAGGCCGTCCGCCGCGACACCGACACCGTCGGTTGGAGGGTTTGGTACTTCGGCGGCATCTTCGTCGGCGGCGCCCTCGCCACGATCCTCGGCCCCGGTATCGAGATTCGCCGCGGCTACGACTCGATGACCGCGGCCGGATGGTCGCCGACCTTCATCGCCCTCGTGGTGCTCGCCGGGGCGATCGTCATGGGCTACGGAGCTCGGATGGCCGGTGGATGCACCTCCGGACACGGCATCTGCGGCACCGCCCAGCGCTCCCCCGCCTCATGGGCCACCACCGCGACGTTCATGGCAACGGCGGTGGCCGTCACCGGCGTGCTCACCCTCCTCACCGGAGGAGATCTCTGATGCGCAACCCGATGAACCTCGTCGGCGGCCTCTTCGGGGCCGGATTCGGCTTCGTGCTCGCCGCCGCCCGCCTGCACGAGTACGACACCATCCACGAGACCCTCAAACTGGAGAGCCCCTACGTCTTCGGGCTGATGGGACTCGCCATCGGGATCTCGCTCCCCCTGCTGTGGATCCTCGAGCGCCGTCAGGTCGCGACGGTCTACGGCGGTCGTCTCGCGCTGTCCCGTTCGAAGATCGAACGCCATCACATCGTGGGCGGCGTCCTCTTCGGCGCCGGTTGGTCCATCGCCGGGACCTGCCCCGCACCAGCGCTCGCCATGTTGTCCTCCGGCGCCACCTACGGTGCTGTCGCCGTCGTCGGGCTGTTCGTCGGCCTGTGGCTCCGCGACCGTCAGGTCGCGGCTGGCACCGGTGGTGCATCCATCGGCGACGGAGAGCATCGCGATCTCCAGACGACGCCAGCCGGCTCGGCCTGACCCGGTCGCCAACCCCAGCTCAGCCCCGGTAGAGCGCCGGGACCGAGAGGGTCGGGAGTTCCACTCGACCGCCTGACGCCTCGGCCTCGACGAGCGCAGACGCCACCAGGTTCGCCATGTAGCCGTCCCATGCCGACGGTCCGGTCACCCCTCCACCGCAAGCCGCCTGGACCCACGCTGACACCTCGGTGAGGTACGCGGCGGAGAAGTGATCCGGCCAGTTGGCCGACACCGCGCTCACCATGGCCCCCGACGTCCACATCTCGACCGCCGACCCCTCGGCGCTTCGAGCGGTCGCCTCCGAGCCGACGATCTCAGCAACGACCCGGTAGCCGTAGGACGAGGCGACGTTCACGTCCAGCAGTGCCACCGCGCCTCCGGCCATCTCCAACCGAGCGGTCACGAAGCGGACGGCCCCCTCATCGACACCCTCGGCGCCGTCGCCGAAGGGCACAGAGACCGCCGACACGGCGATCACCTCCGAACCGACGAGGAACCGCGCCGAGTGAATGTCGTGGATCATCGACTGGGTGATCACCCGCTCGGCGGACACCCCCGGAGCCCACGGCGCCGGATTGATGTGCGTGGATCGGACCGCGACGACCTCCCCGAGCGCCCCCGAGTCACGAAGGGTGACGAGCGAGGCATGCCCCTCGTCGAACTCGCGCATGAAACCCACCTGCACCAGACGCCGTCCTCCGGCCGACTCGGCCTCCACGACAGCACGCGCGTCGTCCGCGGTGGTCGCAAGCGGCTTCTCGCACAGACAGGGCTTGTTCGCGTGCACCGACGCGATCGCGTACTCGGCATGGGACTGGTCGGGGGACGCGATGATGACCGCCTGCACCTCGGGATCGGAGATCACGTCGAGCGGATCGGACACCTCGGCCGCACCGACACTCTCAGCCACCCTCCGTCGACGATCGCCGTCGGGGTCACTGACCGCGACCACCCTCGCCGACCCGATCCGCTCCGCGATGAGATGGGCATGGACCTCCCCCATCATCCCAGCGCCGATCACCCCGACCCCCAGCTGACTCATGCGCGAGCCACCACCACCGTGTCGAGGGCGGTCGCCTGCGACCCGTCCACCGCCGTGACCCGCCGTTCGGCCACCTCGGCGCGCTCCACCGTCAACCCGGCCGGCTCGATCGCCTCGAGCACCCCGGGCACGGTGGTCAGCACCTCCGGCACCTGCGGCCCACCGGTGCCCCGGTCGAGGTTCTCGACATCGTGGCCGACGACCACGAGTCGCCCTCCGGGGGCCACCGCGCGAGCCGCGCGCTCGAGGATCGCCGGCAACTCCCGCGCGCCGAGGTGCAGATACACGACGAGCACCAACGAGTGGCCGGCGACCCCGGGGTCGAAACCGGTGAGGTCAGCCACCTCGGTGCGGATGCTGACTCCTCGCTCCTGCGCCATGCGACGCGCCTTGTCCAGTCCGACCGACGAGAAGTCCACCGCGGTCACATCCCACCCCCGCTCAGCGAGCCAGACCGCGTTGCGGCCCTCACCCGCGGCAAGGTCGAGGGCGCTGCCGGGCTCGAGCCCCGCGCAGATCTCCTCGATGAACACATTGGGCCCTGCCGACCAGACCAGGTCGGTGCCCGCGTATCGCTCATCCCATCCGGCGGCGTCCATATGTCCCCCTGGATCGTTCCCCTCGCAGGTCGTTCCTGCGCTCACCGACCGTAGTGGTACACCTCACCGACGCAGTGATCAGGCGTGGCCGGTCACGGCCGACACCGGGTCCGGGGGGTCGTTGGCTCCTTCGGGACCCCGTCGTGAGCGCCACTCGGGGCCGGCCAGCACCAGCGCGGTCACGACGAGGGTCACCATGAGCACCGAGCAGACCCAGTAGGCGACGAGTCGCCCGTGGAACTCATACAGCCAGCCGGCGAGCACGGCGACCAGACCGGCGACCAGCGTCTGGAATCCGCCGAGCAGTCCCTGGGCGCTCGCGTGGCGCGAGTCCGGGGTGACCATGCCGACGGCGACCCCGGTGCTCGACACCGTCAGGCCGTCGTTGATGGCGTGCACGAGAACGATCGCGAAGATGAACCCCGCCGAGGGCACCACCCCGTAGAGCGCCATGAACAGCGCACCGACGCCGAGGCCGAGCGGGCCCAGCCGGAACGGCCCGATGCGTTGAGCCAGCCGCCCCCCGAACTCCCCGAGGAAGATGAGCGGCAGGGCGAACATCGTGATGCCGAGGTTCGCCAGCCACTCGCTCGCCCCGAGATCGTCGAGCACCACGGCCCACAGGGCGTCGAAGGTTCCGATCATCATGAAGAGGGCGCCTCCCATGCACATCGCTCCGAGCAGCGGCCGGATCGACAGGAGGTCGAATGCCAGACGTGACTCCCGGCCGCTCGGCACCGACTCATCGACCCGCACCCGGACCACCAGTGGGAGGCAGGCGAGGCTCGCCACCGAGATCGCGATGAAGGGGGCCTCGATCCCGAATGGCCCGACGAGCAACGCCGACACGGCGGGGCCGGCCGCGAACCCCGCCACATCCGCGGCGAGGAGCAGTCCCAGGTTGTCGCCGAGGCGTTTCGGATCACCGAGGATCACGATCCTCCGG
This sequence comes from Actinomycetota bacterium, assembly GCA_010024485.1. GTDB lineage: Bacteria > Actinomycetota > Acidimicrobiia > Acidimicrobiales > Ilumatobacteraceae > Casp-actino5. The sequence goes on from RGGX01000016.1 coordinate 7,288, forward strand.
ATCGCCGGCATCGTCATGCCGAGACCTATCCCGGAGATGAAGCGGCCGAGGAGGAGCACCGAGAGGGTCGAGCCGAAACCGAGCAGGAGGAGACCGACGATGTTGACGACGAGGCCGAGGAAGACGAGGTGTCTCGCGTGGCCGCGGTCCGCGATCGGGGCGAGGAGGATCTGGCTGAGGAACGCCGAACCGAAGCCGATCCCGACGATCAGCCCGAGGCGGCTCTCGCTGATGCCGTACTCGAGGCGGAAGTCGTCGAGGACGGTGAACATGACGCCGTAACCCGAGGCCATGATCGCGGTGAGCAGACCGAAGGTCAGCACCCGAGCACGGGTCATCGCAGGCGTCGCGGTCGTATCGGTCACCGTCGGAGACTAACGACGACCGGCTGGGTCAACGGACTCGGATACTGAGACAGGTCACGCAGCCCTCAAGCTTGATGAACTCCGAGATGCCGACCTCGATGACCTCGAGACCCCGCTCACGGAGCAGCTCCGAGGTGCGCGGTGCCGAGTCGGCCATGAGCACCGTCGTCTCGTCCATCACCACCACATGGGAGCCGTCCTCCTCCGGTACCGGCAGGAAGGGGTCAAAGGCCTCCGGGTCGTCGACCACCGGCAGGTATCCGATGACCGTGCCGTCCGGCAGGGCGGTGACCGCCGACTTGAGATGCAAGACCTTGGTGACCGGAACGCCGATCACCTCCCAGCCGCGCGGCCCGAGGAGCATCCGGAGCGATGCCACCCCGGTCTCATCGGTGCGGCCACCGATCCCGACGTAGACCCGCCTCCCGATCTTGAGCACATCTCCCCCGTCGAGGCAGCCCTCGGGGAGTTCCACGACCTCGACATCGGGGAGCCCGCGCAAGGTCTCTGCCGCCCCCTCCACCTCGGGACGACGACTCGACGCGCCCGGTCGGGTGACGACGGCGAGCCGGTCGAACATGACCGCGGTGTCCTCGATGAACACCGCGTCGGGGCACTGGTCAGCGGGCGCGACCTCGACGATCTCCCAGTTCCTCGAGCGAAGCGCGCCCACATAGGCCGACCATTGCGTCTCGGCGAGGTCGAGATCGATGTCGGAGCGCTCGAGGTGGGTGACGATGCCCTCGGCCAGGCGCGGGCCCGGGCGACGCACCAGAGCCACGGTCGGTCGGCCCGATGACTGCACGGGCTCGAGTATTGCCGATCGGTAGTGTCGCGGTCGTGGGGACGATGCTCCGGGCGAACCTCGTCGTCGCCTCCGGAACCGCGCTGTCGAGGATCACCGGCCTCGGACGGGTGCTGGCCTTTGCCTATGTGATCGGCCAGACCTCCCTCGCCGACGCCTACAAGCTCGCCAACGAGACCCCCAACATCGTGTACGACCTTCTGCTCGGCGGGGTGCTCTCCGCCACGCTCGTACCGATCTTCACCTCCCTCGGCTGGGGCTCCGCCAACGACACTGGTGTCAGCGCTGGAGACAGCGCGTCGCGCCGGCGTTCGACGGAGGCCGTGGTCACCGCCGCGGTGGCCGGCGTGGTGTTGGTGACGGTGATGGCGGTGGCACTCGCCCCGTGGATCTTCCGCCTGTACAGCCTGAGAGTCGGCGACGGGGTCGACCCGGAGGTGTTCCGGGCGACGGGCACCACCCTCACCCGCTTCTTCCTCGTGCAGATCCTCTTCTACGGACTCACCGGTATCGCCAACGCCCTCCTGCACAGCCAACGGCGATTCCTGGCCGCATCGTGGTCACCGGTCGTCTCCAACCTGGTCATCATCGCCAGCCTCCTCTCACTCCCGGAGGCCGGATCACGAGACTGGCCCCTCGGCGCGGTCGCGGACGACACCCGTCTCCGCCTGACCCTCGGCCTCGGGGCGACGATCGGGATCGCGGCGATGACGGCGATCGTCGTGCCGGCCGTCATCCGGTCGGGAGTGCGTCTCCGTCCCCGCCTCGACCTGAGGGAGCCAGCCGTGCGACGGCTCGCGGCCATGGGTGGATGGACAGTGGGCTTCGTCATCGCGAACCAGGTCGCCCTCGTCGTCGTGAGGAACCTGGCCGACCCGGGATCCTCGCTCGCCTCGGCCTACTTCGACGCCTTCGTCTTCTTCGTGCTCCCCCACGGTCTGTTGGCCGTGTCGATCGCCACCACCTTCCAGCCGGAGTTGGCCTCGGCCGTCGCCGACGGCGATCGACGAGCCTTCACCGAGAGGATGACCGGCGGGCTGCGGGCCGTGATCGGCCTCACGGCGCCTGCTGCTGCTCTGCTCCTCGTGTTGCGCGAGCCGCTCATCAGCGGACTGATGGAGCGGGGACGCTTCGACGCCGGGGCCGTGACGAACACCGCGAATGCGCTGGCGGGACTCTCCCTCGGGCTCGTCGGCTTCAGCGCCTACCTGTTCACCCTCCGCGGCTACTACGCCCACCAGGACACGCGCACACCGTTCGTGATCAACGTCGGCGAGAACCTCATGAACATCGTGTTCGCCGTCGCCATCGTCGGTCCGCTCGGAGTGTTCGGCCTCGGGCTCGCGCACTCCCTCGCCTACCTCCTGGCCGCTGTCGGTGCGGTGGTCGTCCTCGGTCGTCGGATCGGTCAACCCATGCTCGGCGCCCTGGTGCCGACGCTGTGGAGGGTCGCGCTGTCGTCGCTGTTCGCCGCCGAGGTGGCCTGGCTGGTCGCTGGGGCGATCGATCCCGTCGGGCCGAACCAGGCCCTGCTCACGACCGCGGTCGCCGGGGTGAGCGGAGTCGCCGCCTATGTCGCGGGTCTCGTGATACTGCGCCTCGACGGCGCCCGGGACGGGCTCAGGAGGGCAACACGACGAGGTCGTCGCGATGGATGACCTCATGGGTCATACCCTCGGGCAGGTCACCGGTACGACGTCCGATCACACCACGAAGATCCGCCGCTGACACAGCGACCATCCCCCGGGCGAAGACCGACCCCTCGTCGTCGGCCACCTCAACGGTGCTCCCCTCGTCGAAGTTGCCGTCGACAGTGACCACACCGGCGGGCAGCAGGCTTGTCGATCGGGTGGCCACCGCGTTGCGGGCGCCGGCGTCGACGGTGATGCGTCCCGCGACCTCGGCGGCGAACGCGATCCAGAGTTTGCGGGCGGGCAGGCGACGGTCATGGGCATCGAAGGTCGTTCCGACCGCCGATCCGTGAACGGCGTCGACCAGCACCGAGTCGCGGGCCGCTCTGGCGATCACCGTCCGCACCCCCGACCAGGAGGCGATCCGCGCCGCCTCGAGTTTGGAGGCCATACCGCCCGAGCCCCGACCGCTCCCCGACATCGAGGTCGAGATCGCCAGCAGCGGATCGTCGGCCGCCACTCGGTCGACGAGCGGTGCCTGTGGGTCGACGCGGGGATCGGCGGTGTGGAGGCCGTCGAGATCGGTGAGGAGCACCAGCACATCGGCCGACAGGTTGTGTGCGAGCAGTGCGGCGAGCCGGTCGTTGTCCCCGTAGCGAAGCTCGGATGAGGCGATCGCGTCGTTCTCGTTGACGATCGGCACACAACCGAGCTCGATGAGGCGTGAGAGGGTTCGCCGGGCGTGGAGGTACTGCGTTCGGTCGACGAAGTCGTGGGGATCGAGGAGGACCTGCGCGCCGACGAGTCCGTGGCCGGCGAGCACCTCGTTGTACACCTCCATGAGACGCGCCTGACCGACCGCGGAGACCGCCTGGAGGGTCTCCATATCGCTCGGCCGTTCGCTGAGGCCGACCGCGGGCACTCCAGCGGCGACAGCACCCGATGACACCACGACGACCTCGTGTCCCTCGCTCCGCAGCGATGCGACGCCGCCGCAGAGGGAGATGATCGCCTCCCGGTTGACGTTTCCATCCTCGGTGGTGATCGAGGCGGTTCCGATCTTGGCGACGACCCTCATGACGAGCCGCCCAGGTCGGATCGGTACTCGAAGCTGAACTCGCCGATCCACACGACATCGCCGTCGCTGACCCCGGCCCGGGTCAGCATGCGGTTGACTCCGAGACGCTCGAGGCGCTCGTCGATGTAGGCCAACGCCTCAGGGGTCGTGACGTCATTGAGGGCGACCACCCGCTCCACCTCACGACCGACCAGCCGGAATTCGTTCTCGTCGAGGCGCTCGACCGCGGCACCGGTCGTCTCGGGGCGGATCACGACCACTCCCTCGCGCTTGGGGAAGTCGGCTCGGGCCTCGTGGACGAGCGTCGCCATACGGCCGACCAGCTCTCGGACCCCGGCACCGGTGACCGCGGAGACGACCGATCCGGTCCAGCCGAGGAGTTCGAGCTCCTCGGCCTGCACGGCGTCGGCCTTCGTCCCGACCACGATCCGAGGTCGTTCGAGGAGTTCGGGGCGGTAGGCGCCCAGTTCAGCCAGCAGGGTGCGCTCCTGCTCCGCAGGGGTCACACCCTCGACCGAGGCCAGGTCGAGCATCAGACAGAGCACGCGGGCGCGTTCGATGTGGCGGAGGAAACGGTGTCCGAGGCCACGACCCTCGCTGGCCCCCTCGATCAGACCGGGGATGTCGGCCACCACGAACTCGGTGCCCTCATCGATGGAGACCACCCCGAGATTGGGGCTGAGCGTGGTGAACGGATAGTCGGCGATCTTCGGTTTGGCGGCCGAGATCACGCTGATGAGCGTGCTCTTGCCGGCATTGGGGAATCCGACGAGCGCGACGTCGGCCATGAGGCGGATCTCGAGTTTCAGCCAACGCTCCTCGCCGTGCTCCCCCTGCTCGGCGAAGGTGGGGGCGCGACGACGGTTCGAGAGGAACCGCGCGTTGCCCCGACCACCTCGACCACCGGCCACCGCCATCCACCGGTCGCCGTGGCTGTAGAGCTCGGCCAGGGTCTCGCCGCTGTACATGTCGCTCACCACGGTCCCCTCGGGCACCGTGATCTGCAGGCTCTCGCCGCGCCGGCCGTGCAGGTCCTTGCCCTTGCCGTGCACACCGTTGGAGGCCCGCCGGTGGGGGTGATCGCGGAAGGCGAGCAGTGATGCGACGTTGTGATCGGCGACCAGCCAGACATCGCCACCGTCGCCACCGTCGCCTCCGTTCGGACCGCCGTTGACCACCGGACCCTCGCGTCGGAACGACACACAACCCGCGCCACCGTCACCGGCGCGGACGTTGAGCTGGGCCTCGTCGACGAAATCCGACACGGCAGCACGCTACCGAGGGTGCTCTCGCGAGCGATGCACCCCGGTCCTAGTGTGGGCGCGTGGACCAGCCCCCCGCACCACCCTCCGGCAGCAGCATCGACCCGTCGTCGGCCGAGCGCGCCGAGCGCTGGGCAGCGACGATGAGCGGCCACAGCGCCGACGGCGTGGCCCTGGCCCACGCCGACTCCTGGGCCGCGACCGGCTCACGGGCCACCGTGCACCGGGTGGCCCGCGAGGACGCAGAAGAGCAGCACCTCGCCACCCACGCCACCCGCGCCATCGGGGCCGGCGACCGGGTCCGCGAGGAGGAACCCGACCCGCTCCGCACCTGTTTCGAGCGCGACCGCGACCGGATCCTCCACGCGTCCGCATTCCGGCGTCTCGCGGGCAAGACGCAGGTGTTCGTCTTTCCCGACGACCATCAGCGGACGCGGCTCACCCACGCCCTCGAGGTGGCGCAGATCGCTCGATCGGTGTCCTCCGCGCTCGGGCTCAACGTCGCGCTCGCCGAGGCGATCGCACTCGGTCACGACTGTGGCCACGGGCCGGGTGGACATGCCAGCGAGGACGCCTTCAGCATCTATCTCGACGAGGGCTACGACCACGCGGTCTGGGGAGCCGACGAGACACTCGTGCCACTCAACCTGTGCAGCCAGACGCTCGACGGCATCCGCAATCACTCGTGGAGCCGTCCGGCCCCGGGCACCGCCGAGGGCGAGGTCGTGTCGTGGGCCGATCGGATCGCCTATGTCTGCCACGACTTCGAGGACGCCGTCGCCGCCGGGGTGATCTCCACCGACCGGCTCCCCGCGATCGTGGCCGATCGGTGCGGTGTGACGCGCTCCTCTCAGTTGGGCACCTTCGTGCGGGCCATGGCGGAGGCGACCGCCCAGACCGGACGCGTCGGCATGACCGCCGAGGAGGCCGAAGCCCTGGCGGAGTTCCGGCGCTTCAACTACGAGAACGTGTACCTCCGGCCCGAGTCGCGAGCCCAGGCTGACGCGGTCATCGCCGTGTTGCGGGCCCTCGTCGAGCACTACGCCTCGAATCCGAGCGCCCTACCCGAGCCGTTCCTCCTCGAACGAGGGGATGACAAAGATCATCTGCGCACCGCGGTGGCATGGGTCAGCGGGATGACGGACCGGTTCGCCTGCGACCGAGCGGTGGAGTTGCTCGGTTGGCCCGAGGAACAACTCCCTCGGGGGATCGACGTCTGAGGCTCAGACCTCGACGACGTCGACGACCTTGCGGCCCTTGCGCTCGCCGAACTTGACCGAACCGTCGATCAGCGAGAAGAGCGTGTCGTCACCACCGATGCCGACATTGCGGCCGGGATGGAACTTGGTGCCACGCTGACGCACGATGATCGTGCCGGCGCTGATCTTGGTGCCGTCGAACACCTTGACACCGAGGCGCTGGGCATTGGAGTCGCGGCCGTTCCTGGTTGAACCGCCGCCCTTGGTCTTCGACATCTGGCTCTCCTCGGATCAGGGCTTGGAGATCTTGGTGATCTCGACGACGCTGTACTTCTGGCGATGACCGTAGTGACGGCGCTGGTTGGTCCGGCGCTTATAGGTGAAGCCGTTCACCTTGTCACCGGCGGTCGTGCCGACGATGCGACCGGTGACGGACGCGCCCGCGAGGGCGGAGGCGCCCGCGAGGACGGTGTCACCGTCAACGAGCAATACCGGGGTCAGTGCGACCTCGGCGCCCTCGTCGCCCTTGAGCAACTCGAGCGTCACCTGCTGGCCCTCGGCCACCTTCTCCTGCTTACCGCCTGAGGCGATCACTGCGTACATAGCCGGACGGATGCTATCGACCACAGGACCCCTACCCAACCGGCGATCGGCGGCTTCGCGGCTCAATCGAGCAGGGAGTGGTCGATGGTGACACCGCGGCCCTCGCAGTCGGGGCAGCGCTCGGAGAACTCCGTGAGCAGCCCCTCACCGATGCGCTTGCGGGTCATCTCCACCAGACCGAGCTCGGAGATGTCGAACAC
>RGGX01000151.1 GCA_010024485.1 Actinomycetota bacterium
TAGACACCCGACAACAACACCAGGGCGATCACCATGTGCATGATCGACCCAGCCGAGATCACCAGCAGGCGGCGCGGATACGACTTGGAGCGATAGGTGCGACCCTCATCAGCCGGCTCGACCTCGTCCATCATGTTCATGCCGACGATCCGCACAAACGCCCCAAGCGGAAGGGCGCGCACGCCGTATTCGGTCTCGCCGCGGCGGAAACTCCACACCCGCGGGCCGAAACCGATGAAGAACTGCGTGGCCTTCATGCCCGTCCACCGCGCCGTCGCGAAATGACCCAACTCGTGGAGGAACACCGACACCAACAGCCCGACCGCGAACACCAGCCACCACACCGAGAAGAACCCGAGCACCGCGAACAGGGCGACCAGCACCGCCACCCGGGCACCGCCGCGCAGCCCGCCGACCAACTCGTCGTCGGCGCGCTCCACCACCGCGCCACCGGCCATCACCTCCGAGGTGAAACGACCGCGCAGCGAGGCATCGGGCACCTTCGGCGCCGGCCACGGGGAGGACTGATCGTCAGTGGGGGATCTCATGATGGTCTCGTTGCGCGCGGGGTCTAGGGGACCCGGGCGGCGAGCCACGTCGAGGCTGACTCCCGGGCCGACCGATCGGCCCCGATCACGTCCTCGACGCTAGTGGGTGGGTGTACGGCATGCTCATCGAGCACCGCGGACACCACATCAGGGATCACGCTCCAGCTGATCCGGCCGGCGAGGAACGCCTCAACCGCCACCTCATTGGCCGCCGAGAGCGCCGCGGGCGCCGTCCCTCCGGCCCGACCGGCCTGATAGGCCAGATCGAGACACCGGAACGTGGCGCGATCCGGAGCATCGAAGTCGAGCGAACCGAGCGATGACCAATCGATGCGGCCAAAGGGCACCGACGACCGCTCCGGCCAGGCCAAGGCGTAGGCGATCGGCAGGCGCATATCGGGCATCGACAACTGCGCGATCGTCGACGCGTCGGAGAACTCCACCATCGAATGCACCACCGACTGGGGATGCACCACCACTTCGATGTCGTCGTAGTCGACACCGAAGAGTTCATGGGCCTCGATCACCTCGAGCCCCTTGTTCATCAACGTCGACGAATCCACCGTGATCTTCGGGCCCATCGACCAGGTTGGATGCGCCAGCGCGTCCTCCACCGTCACCGAGGCCAGATCCTCAGCCGAACGCCCCCGGAACGGACCACCCGACGCCGTCAACACCAGACGCGACACCTCGCGCGAGGCATCCACCGACGACCGCAGACACTGATGCAGCGCCGAATGCTCACTGTCCACCGGGATCAACTCAGCCCCCGGCGTCGCCCGCAACGGCTGCACCACCGGCCCGGCCGCGATCAGACTCTCCTTGTTGGCGAGCGCCAAGCGGCGACCCGCCGCCAGCGTCGCCACTGTCACCGGCAACCCGGCGAAACCGACCACCCCGTTGACCACCACATCGACCTCGGCGCACAGCGGAGCAACATCGTCAACCACCTCGACCCCATCGAGAGCAGCAGCCACCTCGCGGCGCGCCTCAGCATCAGCCACCGCCACCACCCGAGGGCGCACCGCCCGCGCCTGGGCGACGACAGCATCGACCGACGCCCCAGCCGACAGCGCGACCACCTCGTAGCGGTCGGGCTCGGCGGCGATCACCTCCAGCGTCTGACGCCCGATCGACCCCGTCGACCCGGCGACCAGGACGCGGATCACTGCACCCAGGGTTCGATGATCCGGGTCAGGTAGTAGACCGCGGGAAGGGTCAACAAGAACCCGTCGAAACGATCGAGCACCCCGCCATGGCCGCGCACCAGCGACCCGAAGTCCTTGATGTCGAGGTTCCGCTTGAACATCGACTCGAGCAGATCGCCGGCCGGGGCGAACACCGACACCACCACCGCCAGCAACAACAAGTCGCCAGTTCCCGACCAGGTCGAGTTCCAGCCACCGATACCGACCACGATCAACACCACGATCGTCATCAACGCCCCACCGATGAACCCCTCCACCGACTTGCCGGGCGAGATCCACTGACGCAACGGCGTGCGGCCCGCCGCCGAACCGACGAAGAGCGCGCCCACATCATTGGCCACCACCGCGAGCGCCAACATGAACAACGTGTCGGTGCCGGTATCGGCGAGCAGCACACCCTGGGTGGTGGAGAACCGCACGATCAACGCCGCGAACGAACCTCCGAGGCCGATCCACATGATCCCCGCCGCCGCCACCGAGATGTTCGGCAACGGGCCGCTCTCGACCGAACGCGCCCCCACATGGGTGAGCGCCACCGCGGCGAACCCGAGCATCAACACCAACGGCAACGCCGTCTCACCGACCCAATAGGTGGCGATCGGCGCCGCCACGCAGGTCGCGATACCGGGCACCACCGCCGGGCGATACCCCTTCTCGGACAACTTGTCGAAGAACTCCACCGCGCCGAGACCGAGGATCACCGCCACCAACGCCACCGTCGCCCACGGGCGATAGGTGAGCACCCCGACGAAGATCGCCACCAGCAACACCCCGACCGCGGTCGCCATCGGCATATCGCGGGCCGATGACGCACGACCTCCCGCCGCGCGACTCCCCCGCGGCGCGCCACTCGGACGCGGCCCCTTCGGACCCGGACCACCCGGGCGAGGACCCTGACGGCGACGACCCGAGGCCGCCGGCGGCTCACGACGCTCGATACCCGACGGATCGGTGCCGATCACGATGCGCGACGACGCCGGGCGCGGCTGCTCGCCGGTCACCCGCTCACGCGGCACCGACGGCGCCTCGAGGGTCGGCTCCGGCTCGGCGTCATCAGCCCACACCGGGTTCTCCGCGGTGAACGACGCCCACAACTCGTCCTCGGAGCGCGTCGGCACCGGATCGGAGTCATCGAAGGAGATGAGATCGTCACGGGACGGACTCACCGCGGTCACATCACCGGTCGGCGAGTCCTCGACGATGCGACGGATCTCACCCGAGGGATCGATCGCCCGCGGGACCTCACCGGTGGGCGGCTCCGTCCAATGCGGCATGGGCCCCGACTCGTCGCCGAAACGCAAGGGCGGATCATCGTCGGCCGGCGCCGGATCGTCGAAGTTCTCGAGCGGATCGTC
>RGGX01000152.1 GCA_010024485.1 Actinomycetota bacterium
TCGTTGACGAAGTCGACCGAGACGAGCGGGCGCTCCTCGACGCCGAGTACCCCGGCCATCGGCCCGGCTGCCGCGGTGGTGAGCAACGAGTTGACCTCCTCGACGGTGGTCTCGCGGTCCATCTCGAGCACCAGGTCGCTGAGGGAGGCGTTGAGCAGTGGTACCCGCACGGCGAGTCCATTGAGGCGACCGGTGAGCTCAGGGATGATCATGGTGACCGCGGTCGCCGACCCGGTCGAGGTCGGAATGAGACTGTTCAGCGCCGAGCGGGCGCGACGGAGATCCTTGTGCGGGGCGTCGACGACGACCTGGGTGTTCGTCACATCGTGGACGGTGGTGATCGCCCCGCGGGCGATGCCGATGCCGTCGTGGAGCACCTTGATGACCGGTGCGATGCAGTTGGTGGTACACGAGGCCGCGGTCACGATCGGGTGGGCCTCAGGGTCGTAGAGGTCGTCGTTGCAACCCATCACGACGTTCAGCACCCCCGGGCTCTTCACCGGGGCGGCCACCACCACCGAGGAGGCGCCGTTGTCGAGATGGGGCTTGAGCGAGTCGGTGTCCTTGAACTTGCCGGAGGCCTCGATGACGATGTCGACGCCATACCGATCCCACTCGATCGCGCCCGGATAGCGCTCGTCACTGAACGTCACGCGCTGGTCATCAACGGTCAACGAGTCGCTGTTCGAGGAGACGACCCCGGGATAACGGCCGTGGACCGAGTCGAACTCGAGCAGATGGGCCGCCGTCTCGGCACCACCACTGATCTCGTTGATGTGGACGAGTTGGAGTTCAGGGTGGTGGCGGAGCGCCCGTACGGCGAGCCGTCCGATGCGGCCGAACCCGTTGATGCCGACTCTGGTCATGGTGTCCCTCCGGTGAGGTGGTCGATGCGTTCGTGGATTTCGTGGACGACGTGGTCGAAGGCGGCGGCATCCTCGGACTCGATCGGGTCGGCGATCGACCAGTGCCACCAGTCGTCACCGATCTCGAGCGACTCGTGCACCGAGTCGCACACCGTCACGACCTGCGAGCCCCGGTCGAGGCGGTCGACGCGCCGTGGACGACAGTCCGAGAGGTCGAGGCCCGCCCGTTTCCCGGCGGCGACGGCGCCGGGATGAACCCGTTCGGCCGGAGCGGTGCCCGCCGAGGTGGCCCGGCCGCCGACCCGGCGAGTCCAGATCGCGGCGGCGAGTTGCGAGCGGGCGGAGTTGTGGGTGCACAGGAACACCATCGGGCGTTCCGTCTCGGCATGAGTCGGCTGACCGAACGCCCGCGCCGTCGAACTGAGACGGAGGTAGCGCCGCCGCCGGTCGGAGTGCGAGTAGGCGCGCAGGACGAGTCCCGCGTCCTCGAGCACGTCGATGTGATGGGCGAGGAGGCTCGGCGACAGACCGAGACGGTCACACAGCTCACCGGGTGATCGGTCGCACGTTGTCAGGTCGTCGACGATGCGCAGGCGGACCGGTTCGCCGAGGGCGGCATGGATCTCGGCGCGGCGCGCCAGAGAGTCCGCGGACGCTTGAGTCATGCGCTCATTCGATCAGTTGCTGACAGATAGTTCAACATCTATTGAGTGAACTGTCGGTGAATTGGTGACACCGGTGTGCGACCCTGTGCCCATGGCGTTCGGCCAGCCCCAGGGTCCCCCCGCCTCGAAGCGGCAACTCGATCGATTGCTCGATCTCGTGATCGCGGCCGGCCACGAGGACTTCCGCGACGCGCGCGGCCCGCTCCGGCTCACTCAGCGCCAATCAAACGGGAAGTTCACCCGCGACGAGGCTGACGAGTTGATCGAGCAGCTCGAATCGGGGATGGAGGGGGAGGCGATCGTGCCGCTCACCGCCGAGGAGCGAGCCCTGCGCGCCGTGTCGACCGAGGCGCTCGCCGCCGAGTTGCAGCGCCGCGGGTGGGTCGTGATGGAACCATGAGGTCGCAGCGCTGATGGTCTGGTGGGAGGTCGTTCTCCTCGTACTCGGCGGACTGCTCGCCGGGGCGATCAACACCGTGGCCGGAGGTGGGTCGATGCTCACCGTCCCGTTGCTCGTGCTCGCCGGCGTGCCCGGTAATGCCGCGAACGGGTCGAACCGCGTCGGCATCCTCACCTCGAACCTGGCAGCCGTCGCCACCTTCCGGCGCCTCGGCGTCGACGGACTCCGACATGCCTCGCGCGTCGTCGTACCGGTGGTGCTCGGCGGATTCATCGGGTCGTACTCGGTCGGCCGACTGCTCGACGACGCGACCTTCGAGCGAGTGTTCGGCCTGCTGATGATCCCGCTCGTCATCCTGTCGGTCCGGCGACCCGGTAGCGACCCGTCCGAGCAGAGCTGGTCGACCGCGAAGGTCGTCATCGTGTTCCTGCTCATCGGGATCTACGGCGGCGCATTCCAAGCCGGTGTCGGACTCGTGCTCCTCGCCGCGATCACCAGATCGGGGTTCGACCTCGTGATGTCGAACTCGATCAAGGTGGTCGTCAACACGGTGGTCACCGTGGTCGCCCTCCCGGTGTTCATCCTGAGCGGTGATGTCGCTTGGGGCCCCGCGCTGGTGCTCGCCGCCGGGTTCGTCGCCGGCGGGTGGCTGGGCGCGCAGGCGTCGTTCCGAGGGGGAGAGGTGCTGATCCGACGCGTGATGATCGTGGCAGCGCTCGGCCTCGCCGGACGACTCATCGGCATCTACTGACTCCTGAAGGGCGGGACTCGGCTCCCGCGTCGGGAAAGTGCGAGTTCTCCTCTCCCCCCTCCTCTGGACCCCTGACGGGCCACAACGCCCGTCACGAATGGGGAGACAGAGATGGGGATCAGACAAACACTCAGGGGAATCACCGCCACCACGATGATCGGAGCCGGGATGCTCGGTCTAGGAGGGGTGGCGCACGCTGCGTCCGGGTCGGTCGCACTGCACAACGACACCGCGCAGGTCGAGTCGGACTGCCCGGACTCCACTGGCGACTGGTGGCACTTCGTGATTACGCCGAACAACGGATCGCATGCGTTCGAGTCGATCATGCTCAATGTTGCTGGTTCGACGTTCACCGTCAGTGGCGAAGGCATCGTGACGAACGGCGGTCAGATGGACAATGTGTTCGTG
>RGGX01000153.1 GCA_010024485.1 Actinomycetota bacterium
CACCGAGCTCCTCAAGGGTCACGTCGGCGCCGGTCACCGTCTTGACCACGTCGGGGCCGGTGATGAACATGTGCGAGGACTCGCGCACCATGAAGATGAAGTCGGTCATCGCCGGGGAGTACACCGCGCCGCCGGCGCAGGGACCGAGGATGACCGAGATCTGCGGGATGACTCCGGAGGACTTGACGTTCCGGTGGAAGATGCCCCCGTAGGAGGCGAGGGACACCACGCCCTCCTGGATGCGCGCCCCGGCTCCGTCGTTGAGGCCGATCATCGGGGCGCCGGTCCGCAGCGCGAGGTCCATGACCTTGTGGATCTTCTCGGCGAACACCTCGCCGAGCGCCCCGCCGAAGACGGTGAAGTCCTGACTGAAGACGAAGACCTTGCGGCCGTCGATGGTGCCCCAGCCGGTGATGACACCGTCGGTGTAGGGGTGCTCCTCCAGGCCCGCTGCATGGGCCCGATGGCGGGCGAGCATGTCGAGCTCGTGGAAGCTGCCCTCATCGAGGAGGTAGTCGATGCGCTCGCGGGCGAGCATCTTGCCCTTCGAGTGCTGGCGCTCGACGGCGCGCTCGCTTCCGGCGTGCAGGGCCGCCTCTCGGCGTTCCCGGAGCTCCTCGAGTCTTGCGCGCATCGTGCTCACCGGCTCGACGCTAGTTGCTGGCCGATGACCCCGCGGGGGTCGCGACCGGTTCAGGGAGTGGTCGTCTCGGTCGCGGCGCCGTCGGCGGCGACCGTGGTCGGCACGATGGTCGAACCGGTGGTGCCGACGATGCTGGTCGGCACGGCGGGAAGGGTGGTCGATGATGTCGGTGTCGAGCCGTCGGCCTCGTAGATCATCACCGCGCCGGTGGCGACCGCTCGCAGCCCGGTCTCGTACGAGACCGTCACCGTGACCGTCCATGTCCCGGGCACATCGAAGGGCAGACCGGTGCCGAGCGGGAGTCGAGCGACCCCACGACCGGTGAGCGGGATGTCCTGGATCGTGCCTCGCCCGTAGCTGCCGACCTCCGGGTCGAACTCGACGACGAGATCGGTGATCGGGGCGGGTGTCTCGACGACGAGGACCTCGAGACCGTTCAGACCGACGCGGGAGGGATCGAGGGAGACCTCGGCGACGAACCCCGAAGCGGCGTCCTCGACGGGCACGGTGACCGCGTAGGTCATCTCCGGGATGAGCGAGACCTTCGGCGGGTTGAGCGACAGCAGCCAACCGCTGAAGGCGAGCACGACCACGCCGATGAGCGCTTCGGTGCCGAAGGTCCGTCGGAAGCGCTCGGCGTGAGCCGCCGACATCGTCTCCCGGCGGGCGAGTTTGGCGTTGATGACCGACCGCGCGCCGATGGCGACGAAGGCCATGGCGATGACCGCGATGGACTTGACCACCAGCACCCGCCCGTACGAGCTGTTGAGGACCGCCCCTCCGACGAGCCGGTAGGTCTGCGCGACCCCGCTGATGACGGCGACGACCAGAGCCGTCGTGGCGATCTGGGTGTAGTTGCGGGTCGCCTTCACGAGATCCGCCGGGCCGGGGCCGGCGAGAACGACTCGACCGACGAGAACCGCGCCGCCGAACCAGATGCCGACCGATGCGATGTGGATGAGGTCGATCAGGATGCCGAGGGCGACGAGTTCGCCGTCGAGACGGGAGAAGGCCATGGTGGCCGCCGCTCCGGTCGGGAGCAGGACGGCAAGCGCCTGTGAGCCGGGCTCATTGATGCGCTCCGGGTAGACCGCGATCCAGAGACACCCCCCGACGAGAACGAGTCGGAGCACCGCCGCCCGTCCCGGCCATCCCGAGTTGAACAGGTCAAGCCACGAGAACGGGCTGAGGGCCGCACCGAAGGAGTTCTCGGTGAAGTCGGCGGTGAGAGCCGCGACGTACAGGACGGTGCCGACCAGCGCCACCGTCCAGATCGTGATCATGAAGCGCTGCGTCACGGTGTAGAGGGGTCCCTCCGGCCAGATCAGAGCGATCATCACCGCTGAGCCGAACAGGATCAGTACGGCGACACCTGAGATGAGGCGACCGAGCCAGACGGCACCACCGTTCGAGCCCCCGGTCGCGTTCGTCTCGCTCTCGAGCGAGGCCACCGGCACCGCGGGCACGGTGATGTTGCTCGCATCGTCGGCGACGACACCGGCGGCGACGGTGTCAGCGGCCACCGAGAACGCGATCAGGTCGGTCGCGATCGGCTGGTTGAGGTCATCGCGGAGCAGCCAGGTGATCGTGCACGCGCCTTTGGGGAACGGCGCCAGCACCTCGACGGTGAAGGTGACGTCGTCGTCGGCGAGCTGCGGTATGCCGGTGCTCTGCGGTTGCGCGGGAACCCCGCAACCGACCGCGACCGTGAACGACTCATCGGCGTCGACCGGTTGCTGGAAGGCGAAGGTCATGAACGCGGGCGAGGTTCCGAGCGTGGCGCCGTCCGACGGGCTCGAGGCCGCGAGGTCGTTCGAACCGCTCTGGGCCGATGCCGGTGCGGCCGGCGACACGAGGAGGAGCGCGACCACGGCGACCGCGCCGAGGAGGCGGGCGATCACCGCAGGTCGGAGCGATCGCCGGCCACCCACCGGGGGTGTCTCCACGCCTGCATCGCCCACACGACAACGGTAGTCATGCCCTCCACACGTCCACCGGCATCCCGTCAGGCCGACGTTCTACGGGCGACGTAGTGTGGGCCCATGGCCACGCAGTCGCTCTACCGCCGGTACCGACCGCGTCGCTTCTCGGAACTGAAGGGCCAAGAGCACGTGGTCCGCGCCCTGCGCGAGGCGGTGCGCACCGGACGAGAGGGGCAGGCCTATCTGTTCAGCGGTCCGCGTGGCACCGGGAAGACGACGACCGCGAGGATCCTCGCCAAGGTCCTCAACTGCACGGCCCCGGTCGACGGCGAGCCGTGTTGCGAGTGCGAGTCGTGCCTGTCCGTCGAGCGTGGCACCAGCTACGACGTCCACGAGCTCGACGCGGCCTCGAACAACTCGGTCGAGGATGTGCGGAGTCTCATCGACAAGGTCTCCCTCGCGACACCGGGTCGTCACAAGGTGTACATCCTCGACGAGGTCCACATGCTCGGACCCGGAGC
>RGGX01000154.1 GCA_010024485.1 Actinomycetota bacterium
ATGGAGATGCATTGGGCAACCGTGTGGGAATCGATCGCCGATGTCGTCGGGGATCGACCGGCCGTCACGAACGGCACGGTGACGCGATCGTGGGCTGAGTACGAGGACCGGGCGGCCCGCGTCGCCGCGGCCTACTCCGCTGCCGGGCTCGGACCCGACTCGAAGATCGCCCTCTACCTCTACAACGGCAACGAGTACATGGAGGCACAGTTCGGCGCGTTCAAGATGCGCGGCGTTCCGGTCAACGTGAACTACCGCTATCTCGACAACGAGCTGCTCTACCTGTTGGAGAACTCCGACGCGGAGGCGCTCATCTACCACTCGTCGCTCGCCGACCGGGTCGCCCGCGTGGCGGGATCGCTCCCGGGGCTCCGACTGCTGGTTGAGGTGGACGACACCGGCTTATCGGGGGTGTCCGTCGAGGGCGCCGTCGCCTTCGAGGACCTCATCGCGGGCCACGACCCCATGCCGCGAATCACCCGCGAGGAGTCCGACATCTACATGCTCTACACCGGTGGCACCACCGGAATGCCCAAGGGTGTCATGTACGCCACCGGTGAGATCACCCAGTTCTTCTGCGGGCTCGGTTTCCCGGCCATCGGCCTGCCGGTGCCCGAGGCGGCCAGCGACATCGCCGGAGTCGTCGCTGGGGTGCACGAACGCGGTGAGTCCGCCGTGTCCCTCGTCGGCGCACCGCTCATGCACGGCACGGGCCTCTGGCTCGGGGCGCTCATCCCCCACCTCGGTGGCGGACACGTGGTGACGCTCACCAGTCGCAGCCTCGACCCCCACGAGGTGCTCGGGACGATCTCCCTGCGCGGAGCCACCCACGTGACCATCGTCGGCGACTCGTTCGCCAAGCCGATCATCTCCGCGATCGACGAGGCTGCCGACCGGAGCGAGGCCTACGACCTGTCGTCGGTCAAGATGGTCCTCTCCTCTGGTGTCATGTGGACCTCGGAGGTGAAGGAGGCGATGCTCGACCGGCTCCCCCAGGTCTTCCTCTACGACGCCATGGGTTCGAGCGAGGGCTCGATGGGTTCGCAGATCTCGATGCGCGGGATGTCGACCGAGACCGCGCGTTTCTCCGCCAACCCGACCACGAAACTCTTCGACGAGAACGATCGAGAGATCACCCCGGGCTCGGGCGATATCGGCCGGGTCGCGGCTGGGGGTCTGGTGCCGCTCGGCTACTTCAAGGACCCCGAGAAGAGCGCCGCGACCTTCCGGGTGATCGACGGCGTGCGCTACTCGTTCCCGGGCGACATGGGTCAGATCCTCGAGGACGGCACGCTCGTCCTGCTCGGTCGCGGCAGCCAGGTGATCAACTCCGGCGGTGAGAAGATCTTCCCCGAGGAGGTCGAGGAGGCCGTGAAGCGGGTCGACGGTGTCGTCGACTGTCTGGTGGTCGGCGTCGACGACGAGAAGTTCGGTCAAGCGGTCACCGCGGTGCTGAGCGGATCCTCCGAGGTGACCGCCGAGTCGGTGGTCGCCGGCGTGAAGGACCAACTCGCCGGCTACAAGGCGCCGCGGAACATCGTGATCGTCGAGACCGTGCCCCGAGCGCCCAATGGCAAGGCCGACTACCGCGCGGCGCTCGAGTTGGCCGAGACAGCGCTCGGCTGACGTTCAGCGGAACCGTCGGAGCCGGAGGCTGTTCGAGACAACGAAGACGCTCGACAGCCCCATCGCCGCTCCTGCGACCAGTGGGGACAGTTGGCCGGTCATCGCCAGCGGGATGGCCGCGACGTTGTAGCCGAACGCCCAGAACAGGTTGACCCGGATCGTGCGCAACGTGCGCCGAGACAGCCTGATCGCATCGACCACCGCGGTGAGGTCGTCTCTCACGAGCGTGATGTCGGCAGCCGCTCGTGCGACATCGGTACCCGTTCCCATCGCGAGGCCGAGGTCAGCCGCGGCGAGTGCGGCCGCGTCGTTGACGCCGTCTCCCACCATCGCCACCACGCGGCCCTCAGCGGAGAGCTCGCGCACGAGCGTCAATTTGTCAGCGGGCAGGACCGCGCCGTGTCGCCGATCGATGCCGAGCTGATCAGCCACCTGTTCGACCACCTCGATCCGATCGCCGGAGGCGAGCACCGGCTCAAGACCCGCTGCCCGGGCGGCAGCGATCGCCGCCGCACTCGTCGGTTTCACTCCGTCGGCGAGCGCGATCCACCCGACCGACGAGCCGTCGACGGAGACCTCGACCACCGTCACATCACGGCGGCCCCAATCCGACACGACCTCCTCGGCGGCGCGCGCCACAGCGATCCGACGACCTTCCCAGATGCCCTCCACACCACGGCCGGGTTGTTCGACGACGGAGGTGACGTCGCGAGGGATCTCCGGACAGCTCGCGGTGATGGCGCGCGCGATCGGATGATTGCTGGCGGCCTCCACCGTCGCCGCGAGGCGGAGTACCTCGTCGCGCGAGTGCCCCGGCGCGGCCCGGACCTCGACCACCGACATCGTGCCGGTCGTCACCGTGCCGGTCTTGTCGAGCACGAGGGTGTCGACGCGCTGCGTCACCTCGAGGACCTCCGGGCCTCGGATGAGGATGCCGAGACGGGCCCCGCGACCGGTCCCGACGAGCAACGCGGTGGGGGTGGCGAGTCCGAGAGCGCACGGACAGGCGATGATCAGCACGGCGACACCCGCGGAGAATGCCCGCTCGGTGGAGCCGTCGAGGATCAGCCAGCCGATGGTCGTGATGACGGCGAGGGCGATGACGATCGGCACGAACACCGCCGAGACGCGGTCAGCGAGTCGCTGGACCGGCGCCTTGCCCGACTGGGCCTCGTTCACCAGCCTCGCCATCTGCGCCAGCTGGGTTCCGGCCCCCACCGCCGTGGCGCGAACGACCAGGAGGCCGGTCGTGTTGACCGCCGCACCGACCACCCCGTCCCCCACATCGACCGGAACGGGCAGGCTCTCACCGGTGAGCATCGACATGTCGACCTCCGACGCCCCCTCGACGACCTCACCGTCGGTGGCGACCCGATCGCCAGCTCGCACCAGGAACTCGTCACC
>RGGX01000155.1 GCA_010024485.1 Actinomycetota bacterium
AACCCGCTGGTCGCCCCGAGCCGATAGTCGTGGGTCACCTCGTCGGCCACCCCGACACCGGCCGCGGCGAGGCCGTCGGCGTAGCGGGCCACCAGCGAGTCCTCGACACGACGCCGGTCGTCGGCCGAGAGTCCCGAACCGAGGGCGTAGGCGACATCGACCGAGCCACGGCCGAGACCAACGGTCTGCCAGTCGACCACCGTCACCGACACTGCGCCGGACGACGCCGAGGCCGACGGATCGAAGAGCATGTTGTCGAGTCGGAAGTCTCCGTGCACGAGACACATCGGCGACCGGTAGGCGAGCGCCACATCAACCAACCGCTCCCCCAACCACCGGGCCGCGTCGATCACGTCCGGGGCGAGGCGAGGCGAGAAGCGCTCGATGAACCCCGGCAGCAGGTGCCGATAGGCGCCGACGCGCATCTCGAGCGTCGCCGCATCGGGACGGGTGAGCCATGAGTGCGCGAGCAGTTCCTCGGCGCGATCCCAGGTCGGGGCGTGCAATCCGACCGCGGCATCGACGATCGCGGTGGCCGCCGGCACCGAGCAACCGGCCAACTGGTCGCCGACCACGCCGGGGGCGACCTCCATGATCAGCGTGAAGTCACCCGAGGCGGCATCGAAGGCGACATGTCGGGCCCGCGGATGCGGTACCGACACCATCTCAGTGAGATCGGCGTAGAAGCCGGTCTCGAGTTCGTAGGTGCGGTGCATCGCGGCCGCGGCCCGGCTCTCGGCCTCGGCTGCCGGGATCTTGGCCACCAACTGCGTCGGGAGTTCCGGATCGTCGCGGTCCCAGGTCAGCTCGAGCAGCAGGCTGAGCGCCACCTGACCGGTGCCGATCCGCGTCGCGGCGACCTCGGTCACCCGGGCGCCATCGACCGCGAGCACCCCGTTCAGGTAGTCGGCGTCCAACCCCTCGACCGTCGTCGCCAGCGCAGCGGCCATGGGGCACCGTACCCCGAGGTGGATATCCCCTCGGTCGTCGGAGGTGTGTGACATGGTGACCCCATGGGTCACGGCCACTCGCACGGTCACGACCACGGCGACCCCCCAGCGCTGCATCGGATCGCCTCGATCGCGCTCTGGCCGGCGGTCGCTGTCGTCGGCGTGCTCACCCTGGTGGCCCTCGCCCTCATCTGGCCATCGGGGAACACCGGTTTCGAGGATCCGCTCCTCCTCGACGCCGACCCGATCTCGGCGACCGTGGTGTCCGACCAGGCCGTCCCGTGCTACTACGACGCCGGGCAGGACTGCCAACTCATCGGATTCGAGATGGACGACGGCCCCTACGCCGGCGAGTTCGGAACCATCGAGCAGGGCGCGAGCAGCCCCCTCGGCGTCGGCGACGGGGTGATCGTCGTCGCCTACGAGTCAGCCGACGGCGAGATCCAGTTCTCGTTCCAGGACTACCGACGCGGCTGGCCGATGCTCATCCTGCTCGTCATCTTCGTCGGCGCCGTCCTCGCCCTCGGCCGCTGGCGCGGCATCGGGGCGCTCGCCGGCCTCGGGTTCAGTCTCCTCGTGATCACCGGCTTCACCCTGCCCGCCATCCTCGACGGCACCGACGCCGTCACCGTCGCTCTGGTGACCGCCTCACTGATCGCGTTCGCCGCCCTGTTCCTCGCCCACGGATTCGAGCTCGCGACCGCGGTCGCCCTGCTCTCCACCTTCGGCAGCCTGGTGATCACCGCGGTCCTCGCCCGCATCTTCGTCGGCCTGACCTCACTCACCGGCCTCACCGATGACTCGAGCGTCCTCCTCGGCGGACTCGACAACTCGATCGATCCGCGCGGCATCCTGCTCGCCGGCATCGTCATCGGAGCCCTCGGCGTCCTCGACGACGTCACGGTGACCCAGGTGTCAGCGGTGTGGGAGTTGAAGCGCGCACGGCCCGAGATGACCACGGTTGAGATCATGCGACCGGCCCTCCGGATCGGACGCGATCACATCTCGTCGACCGTGAACACCCTCTTCCTCGCCTACGCGGGTGCCGCCCTCCCCCTGCTGCTGCTCTTCACCGAGGCTGGACAGGGCATCACCGGGGTGCTCACCCGTGAGGTCGTCGCCACCGAGATCGTTCGCGCCCTCGTCGGCTCGGTCGGCCTCGTCGCCTCGGTACCGCTGTCGACCTGGTTGGCAGCCGTCGTCGTCTCAGGCGACGGTCACTGAACGGCGGCGCTGGCCCGGTCGGCGTTGCGGCGGATCTCCTCGACCATCTCCGGGATGCGGTTGAGCGGCAGATCGTGTCCCATGTCGGGGAACTCGATCAGTCGGGATCCGGGCACCGCCTTCGCGGTCGTTCGACCACCGCTCGGCGTCACCAGTGGATCGACCATCCCGTGGATCACGAGCGTCGGGCACTTCACCGCCGCCAACAGCGGTGTGCGATCGCGGCTCGCGAAGATCGCCGCCGTCTGTCGAGCGGTGCCCTGCACCCGGATCGAACGGTCGACTCCGGCCTCGATCCATTGACGGGCCTCGGCCTCGTCGTAGGTCGGACCGGAGATCCATCGCCAGATCTGCATCGAGTTGTCGATCAGCGACTGACGGTTCGATGGGTCGGGATCGCCGAGGCGGGTCAGCTTCCACGAGAGCGACGGTGTCGCGAGACCGTGACGCCGGTCGCCGGTGTGGGACATGATCGAGGTGAGCGACATGACACGGTCGGGCCAGCCGATCGCGATCTCCTGAGAGATCATCCCGCCCATCGACATGCCGACCACATGAGCCCGGTCGATGCCGAGGTGGTCGAGCAGACCGACCGAGTCCGTCGCCATGTCGGTCAGGGTGTACGGGGACGTCACCGGGCGTCCGAGCATGGCTTTGATCAACGCGGATCGGGCCATGCCCTCCCCCGACATCTCCGAGGACAGACCGATGTCGCGGTTGTCGAAGGTGACGACGCGGAAACCAGCGGCGACGAGGTGGTTGATGAGTTCCGGCGGCCAGTCGGTGAGCTGCCCGGAGAGACCCATCACCAGCAGGAGCGGGTCGCCGCTGCCGTGC
>RGGX01000156.1 GCA_010024485.1 Actinomycetota bacterium
GCGGTCGTCATCGACTGCGAGGACGCGACCCCGGCGAACGCGAAGGGGGAGGGCCGGGCGAACGCCGCGCGACTCGCCCCGGTGCTGGCCGCGGCCGGTGTGGCAGTGACCGTGCGGGTCAACGCCGAGCCGACCGAGTGGTTCGCCGATGATGTTCGCGAGGCCCTGAGCGACGCGCTGGTCGCGGTGGTGGTGCCGAAGGTCGAGTCGCTCGATGGGCTCGACGCTGTCGACCGAGCGCTCACCGAGGCCGGTCTCGCCGATCTCGGAGTGATCGCTGGGCTCGAGACGGCACTCGGCGTCGCCGACTCACGGCAGTTGCTCGCGCACCCTCGGGTGGTGGCCGGCTACTTCGGCGCTGAGGACTTCATCGCCGATATAGGTGGGGTGCGCACCGCCTCCAATGACGAGGTGGCGACCGCACGATCGCTCGTCGCCCTCGCCGGACGCTTGGCCGGCGTCCCCGTCCTCGATCAGGTGGTGACCGATTTCGGTGACCTCGATCGCTTCAGCGCGGAGTGCGCCTCGGCCCGCGCCCTCGGCTACTCGGGGAAACTCTGCATCCATCCGGGTCAGGTGGCGGTGGCCAACGCGGGGTTCGTGCCCTCCGAGGCTGAGGTCGACCGAGCCCGGGCGTTGCTCGAGGCCTACGAGGAGGCCTCGGCGCGCGGGGTGGCCGCCATCGCCTTCGAAGGACAGATGGTCGATGAGCCCCTCGCGGCGCAGGCGAGGCGGATCATCGCCCTCGCCGAGTAGTCGACCGATCAGTCAGCGGGGCGCTTCAGCATGAGAGCGTCGCGAACCGCGCGGCACACCAGCGTGTCGTGCTGGTTGTGGGCCCGATGCTCGAAGGTGACGACCCCCTGGTTGGGTCGCGACTTCGACTCGCGGGCGGCGCGCACCTCGGTCTCCACCCGGATGGTGTCGCCGTGGAACAGTGGCGCGGGGAACACCACCTCGGAGAATCCGAGGTTGGCGACGGTGGTGCCGAGCGTCGTCTCGTGCACGCTGATGCCGATGACCATGGCGATGGTGAGCATGGAGTTCACGAGAGGTTGACCGAACTCGGTCTCGTTCGCCGCGTAGTCGAAGTCGAGGTGGAGCCAGGCTGGGTTCATCGTCATCGAGGTGAACATGACGTTGTCCGACTCGGTGATGGTGCGCCGGATCGCGTGTTCGATGACGGTGCCCGGAGTCAGCTCCTCGAACCACCGTCCGGTGTGTGGTCGGCTCACTAGCTCGCGCCCTTCAACCTCTCGAGCATCTCGCCCATCTGCCGGTGCACGGCGTTGACGGCCTGGAGGGGGCGGACCATGACCTTGAACTCGATGATCATGCCGTCGTCGTCGCAGGTGATGATGTCGACGCCGTTCACGTGTTTGCCGTCGACGGTGGTCTCAAACTCGAGGACCGCGTGGTGGCCGTCGAGTATCTCCTTCGTGTAGCGGAACGATCCATCACCATCGCCGGTGACCGCCTCGCCGAGGTCGGATGCCTCTCCTGGGAGCGCCACCGAGGCGGCGTCGAGGTAGAGCTTCGTGATCGCCTTGCCCTGCTGAGGGGTGAACACGACCGGTGAGATGAACACGACGTCGTCGTGTAAGAGGGCGTCGAGGCCGCCGGGGAGTTCGCGCCGCAGGTGCTGGTGCCAGCGATCGATGACGTTGTGGATCGGATCCATGGCGTCACCGTAACCGGCGGGCCGCGGCTCGACCTGTGGCAGGGTGGGGGAGTGGATGACCTCGAGGAGCGCGTGCGCGCGGCGGCCGCGGCGACGGGTGGACCCTGGCGCGAGGTGGCGTGTGATCCGGATCTCGCCGACACGGCCGCCTTCTGCGACCGCTACGGATTCTCCCCGGCCGATTCGGCCAACACGATCGTCGTCGCCTCCAAGGGCGAGTCGCCGGTGATGGCGGCCTGCCTCGTGCTCGCCACCCATCGCCTCGATGTGAACGGGGTGGTGCGCCGCCGGCTCGGAGCCCGCAAGGTGTCGTTCGCCCCGGCCGAGTTGACCGCGGAGGTGACCGGCATGGTGATGGGCGGGGTGACGCCGTTCGGTCTGCCAGCGGGCCTACCGGTGTGGGTGGATGCCGCGGTGTTGGAGCGCGACGAGATCGTGGTGGGCGGTGGGAGCCGCTCGATGAAGTTGGTGCTCCCGCCGTCGACCTTGGCCGCCCTCGACTCCGTCGAGGTGGTGGAGGGGCTCGCGCGACCGATCCCGACCGAATGAACCCGCGGAACCCCGAGGGTTAGGCTCGCTGTGGAGGTGCCCCCATGACCACGCTCATCATCATCGCTGTCGTCGCCGTCCTCGTCATCTTCGGCGTCGTCACCTACAACGCCCTCGTCCGGCTCCGCAACCAGGTCGACAACGCCTGGGCACAGATCGATGTGCAGCTGACCCGTCGGGCCGATCTCATCCCGAATCTCGTCAACACGGTGAAGGGCTACGCCGAGCATGAGCGCGAGACCCTTGACGCCGTCATCTCGGCCCGTTCGGTGGCGAGCGGAGCGTCGACGCCTGCCGCGGCCGCGGCCGCCGAGGGCCCGCTCACCGCGGCCCTCGGCCGTCTGTTCGCGGTCGCCGAGGCGTATCCCGACCTGAAGGCTGACACCAACTTCCGGCAGCTCCAGGAGGAGTTGACCTCGACCGAGAACCGCATCGGGTACGCCCGCCAGCACTACAACGACTCGACGACGGCCTACAACACCCGGATCCAGTCGTTCCCGACGTTGATCGTGGCGCGCGCCGGGTCGTTCACCGAGCGCGAGCTCTTCGACGCTCCGGTCTCGGCCGAGAGCGTCCCGAACGTCGAGTTCTGAGCGTGGCCGAGCGGCCGTCGTTCATCGCGATCGCCCGTCGGAACGCGCGGCGGTCCTGGGGGTTGCTCGCCGCGACCGTCGTGCTGCTGTGGTTGATCATCGTGGCGGTCGGCGTGCTCGGATTCGGGTCGTCGTTCGTGCCCTCGGTGA
>RGGX01000157.1 GCA_010024485.1 Actinomycetota bacterium
GAGCGGGCGCTGTTCACCGGCGACCACATCATGGGCTGGAGCACGACGGTGGTCTCACCTCCTGACGGGGACATGCGCTCCTACATGGCGTCGCTCCGCCGCGTGGCCAGCCGGGACGACGCATCCATCTGGCCGACCCATGGCCCGCCCCGGTTCGACGTCACCGAGTACGTCGGGGCGCTCGTCGCGCACCGTGAGTCTCGGTCGAACCAGATCATCGAGTTCATCGACACCCACGGGCCGTCGACGGTGCCCGAGATGGTCCGGGTGCTCTACGCCGCGGTCCGCGAGGAACTGCACCGCCCGGCGGCTCGGTCGGTGCTCGCCCATCTCATCGAACTCGTCGACGACGGTCGGGTGCACATCGCCGACGGCGGCGGACCGCGCATCGGCGCGCGCTTCGCCCGTTAGCGATCGGGTATCCGCGATGAGAGGGTCCCGTCGGCCTCGAGACGGTCGATGTCGGCGTCGGAGTAGCCGATCTCGGTGAGCAACCTGCGGTTGTCCTCTCCTCGGTAGCGAGGCTCCCCGGTCACTCCGGTCGGTCCCTCCGAGAACCTCCAGGGTGACTGCGGAACGCGGATCGACCCTCCACCGCGGTCTGACACCTCGGTGACCGCGCCGGTGTCGCGCGCCCACTCGGTGGCGGCGAAGTCGGTGACGGTGCGGAGCCTGCCGACGGCCAGGCGATGGGCGGAGAGGATCGCCTCGTAGGCCTCGGTGTTCGGGACGGTCGAAGCGTGACTGCGGATGGCGTCGACGATCTCGGGGAGCGCGCGGAGGCGCCCGGCGACATCTGAGAGGTCGTTCCGCTCGATGAGGTCGACACGGTCAATGGCGCGCATGAAGAACTCGAAGGTGCCGGCTTCAGCCGGGTGACCGCTCACGATGACATCCGAACCGTCACCGAGACGGAGCACGAGATACTCCCCGGTCCCGAAACTCCTGATCGTGCCCTCGGGAACCGGGTCGTCCCAGAGCGCGTCATGGGCGTGTTCGTTGACGTAGAGCATCGTCTGAGCCATCGTCACCTCGACGTGTTGTCCGGTGCCGGTGGCGTGCCGGCGGTTGAGCGCGGCGAGCACCGCCACCGTCGCCTCAAGTGCGGTGTACACATCGGCGTGGGAGTGGCGGTCGTTGGCGTAGACGCCCCCGCGGGCATCGCCCTGTGACCGGGTGAGTCCGGTCTCGGCGCCGACGACCGGGGCGTAGGCCCGTCGCTCCGCCCACGGGCTGTCCGCGCCGTAGCCGTTGATCGAGATGTAGACGAGTTCGGGTCGGCGTTGCCGCAGACGGTCCGGTCCGAGGCCGAGACGATCCATCACACCCGGCCGGAAGTTCTCGATGAGGACATCGCAGGTGTCCACGAGACGGTCGATGACCTCGATCGCCTCGGGTCTCGAGAGGTCGATGCTCAAGTTGGCCTTCCCCGCGTTCTGCTGCGCGAAGTAACTCGAGATCGAGTTCCGGCGGGGTTGGGTGAAGCGGGTGATGTCGCCCTCGGGAGGTTCGATCTTGATGACCTCGGCCCCGAGATCGGCGAGGGCTCTCGAGCAGTGCGGGCCGGCGAGGACCCGTGAGAAGTCGATGACCTGGATTCCCTCGAGCGGTCGCGCCATGGGCCGATCTTGCCCGATGACGCGACCGCTGACGGGATCAGAGAACGCCGTCGGTGACCGTTCGAGTGGGGATCCGTGGTCCCGTGATGACCCCCGCGCGGCCCGTAGGGTTCGCACGTGCGCCGTCCGGTTCCGCTCTACCTCGCGAGCTTCGTGGTCATCGGGTTGTCACTCACCCTGCTCGGCCCGGCCCTCTCCGAACTCCGTGAGCGGTCCGACTCCGGGATCGCCGAGATCGGTGTCCTCTTCGTCGCGCAGTCGCTCGGCTACATCATCGGCGCCTTCGGAGGTGGCCGACTCCTCGACCGCTTCGACGGGCATCGCGTCTACGCCGTCTTCATGGCCCTGATCGCCGCGTCGCTCCTGTTGGTACCGGTGTTCTCGAGCCTCGCGGCGCTGTTCATGGTGTTCCTGGTGCTCGGCGCGACGACCTCGGTGATCGATGTGGGGGCCAACGCGCTGATCATCTGGCACCTCGGCGCCGAGGTGGGTCGTTCGATGAACCTGCTCCACCTGTGTTTCGGACTCGGGGCGCTCTCCGCACCGTTGGTGGTCGGCGTCGACCTCGAGGTCGCGACCACCGCGGGGGCGGTGCTCGCCGCAGCCACAGCGGTCTGGGCGCTGCTCGTTCCCGCCCCGGTAGCGCCGACCGTTGACCGCGAGGAGCAGACCGCGGTGACGAACGGACTCCTGTTCGTCGCCGCGACCTTCTTCTTCATGTACGTCGGGGTGGAGGTGGGTTTCGGAGGATGGATTCACACCTACGGTGAGGAGCTCGACTTCAGCTCGACCGGTGCCACCTGGCTGACCGCCGTGTTCTGGATCGCGTTCACCGGTGGCCGGTTGCTCTCGGCCGCGATCGTCAACTTCGTTCGCCCGAAGTTGGTTCTGACCGTCGCGTGTGTGAGCGCGGTCGCGATCTCAGCGGTCATGGTGGTCGGCGACGGCGCCCTCATTGCGGTGTGGTCGGGAGCGGTGGTCATGGGCCTCGCGACAGCACCGCAGTTCCCGGTGATGTTCGCCTACCTGGAGCGTCGGGTGCGGCTCACCGGGTCGGCCACCGCCTGGTTCATCGGCGCCGCCGGTCTCGGTGGCCTCGTCATCCCCTACGCGATCGGATTCGCGTTCGACTCCATCGGAGCCCGCGCGCTTCCTCTGGCGTCGTTGGTGTTCTCATTCGCGACACTCGCCGCGTTCGCCAACGTCAACCGACGCTTCGGCGGATGAGCGTCAGTGCTGGTGATGGGTGCTGTTGTCGACCACCCGCGCCGCGACGATCGGCAGCATCTTCACGGCGATCTCGGGCGCCTCATCGAGGACTGAACCGAACGACCTGCCGTCGAGGTGCAAGACG
>RGGX01000158.1 GCA_010024485.1 Actinomycetota bacterium
CGGGATGGTGTGTACGTTGACGAGATGCGTGTACTCGTCGTCGGTTCGGGCGGGGTCGGCTCAGCCTTCGTCGCCATCGCATCGCGCCGGGAGGCCTACGAGCACATCACCGTGGCCGACATCGATCTCGACCGGGCCAGTGCTGCCGTCGACACCGCGGAGGGCAATGCCGACGGCGACCGGATCCGCGCCGCCCAGGTGGATGCCTCAGACGCCGGAGCCGTCGCCGACCTCGCCCGCCAGGTCGGCGCCGATGTCGTCTTGAACGCCTGCGACCCGTGGCTCAACCCGTCGATCTTCGACGCCGCGTTCACCGCTGGATGCCATTACGTCGACATGGCGATGAACACCTCGGTCCCCCATCCGACGGAGCCGTACGCCAAGGTCGGTCGACGTCTCGGCGACGCCCAGTTCGCCCAGTCGCCGGCCTGGAAGAACCGGGGGCTCATGGCCCTCGTCGGCATGGGTGTCGAGCCGGGGTTCTCCGATGTGGCGGCCCGCTACGCCGCCGATCACCTGTTCTCGCGCATCGAGGAGATCGGGGTGCGCGACGGGGCCGACCTGGTCGTCGAGGGCTACGACTTCGCGCCGACGTTCTCGATCTGGACGACGATCGAGGAGTGCCTGAACCCGCCCGTGATCTACGAGCGGGATCGCGGGTGGTTCACCACCGAGCCGTTCAGCGAACCGGAGATCTTCACCTTCCCCGAGGGGATCGGGCCGATCCAGTGCGTGAACGTCGAGCACGAGGAGGTCATCCTCATCCCACGCTGGATCGACGTGGAGCGGGTCACCTTCAAGTACGGCCTCGGGCGCGACTTCATCCAGGTATTGCAGACCCTCGACAAGCTCGATCTCGTCTCAACCGAGCCGGTCGAGGTTCGCGGGGTGAAGGTCTCGCCGCGCGACGTCGTCGCGGCGACCCTGCCGGATCCGGCGACGCTCGGGGATCACATGACCGGGCGCACCTGCGCGGGCACCTGGGTGCGGGGGCTGTCTCCCGACGGCGAGCCTCGGGAGGTCTACGTGTACCACCTGGTCGACAACGCCTGGTCGATGCGCGAGTTCGGCCATCAGGCCGTCGTCTGGCAGACGGCGGTCATGCCGGCGGTCGCCATCGAGTTGATGGGCACCGGTGTGTGGCGACGTGCTGGGGTGGTCGGACCGGAAGCCCTGCCGAGCGAGCCGTTCCTCGACCTGCTCGACCAGCACGGCTGCGAATGGGAGTGGGCCGAGTACCGCGACCGGGCCCCGCTCGCGACCCCCTGAAGCGCTCAGAGTCGACAGGCGGGCGTACCGCCCGGCAGACGGTGCCGGTTTCGGGCGATGACGCGGTAGACGACACCGGCGAGCGGCCGCAGGGTCGCGAGCACCACCGCTGGCAGCGCGAAGGGTCCACCTCGGTGTCGCAGAGCGGCGATCACCGCTCGCTCACCCGAGAGCACGGTGCCGTCGACCGCCACCCACTGCAGTGCCTCAGCGCATCGCGCCTCGTCCAGCCCGAGCGACTCGAGGTCGAGGCGCTGCCAGGGGGCCACGGTCGGGATGCGGAGCCACCGGTCGGCGAGGCCGGCCGAGGAGGTGCAGAACCCGCAGTCACCGTCGAAGACGAGCACCGGGCGCGCCGGATCCATCAGAGTGAGCCCACCACCGGCTGCGCGAGACGGAGACGTTGATCGAAACCGGCCTCATAGGGCATGAACCCGTTGCGGTCGGGGTAGAGCAACTGCACGAAGTCGGGCATCTCCCCCCGGTACCAGGCGAGCGCGGTCGGGAATCGTTCCACCGACTCGTCGGCGGTGATGGGGGCGAACAGGCAGCGGAGTTCGTTGTCGAGCAGACCGATCAGCTCGTCTCCGACGGTGATGTCGGTCCCTCCCCGGAGGGCATCGACCACCATGGACAGCAGCCCGTTGGCCGCCGCTGGGGTGAGCCCGAAGAGCGCGATCTCCGGGAAGCCGACCGCTGAGGGGAGGCCGATGGTGTAGGCGTGGGCGGGAACAGGCGGGTCGGTGTCGGATCGCGGAGTGACCGCCTCGAGCGCCCACCCGGCGGTCTCGATCATCCACTCGATCTTCTCGGCGTGCGGGATGTGGAAGTCGGGCAGTTCGGCGCCACTCATGTGACCATCCTCGCAGGCGCTCCGCCCGACGCCGACTCGTGCCCCGCCGGTACCGTCACGTTGTGCGCCGGTTCCTCCTCTCCCCCCGCTGGTTGGCCTTCCACCTGCTGGTGCTGGTCGGGGTGGTCGCCATGGTCAACCTCGGGCTCTGGCAGCTGCGGCGCCTCGATGAGCGCCGGTCGTTCAACGCGGTGATCGAAGCCGCCTACGACAGCGCTCCGGTGCCCTTGGACCTC
Source organism: Actinomycetota bacterium (assembly GCA_010024485.1). GTDB lineage: Bacteria > Actinomycetota > Acidimicrobiia > Acidimicrobiales > Ilumatobacteraceae > Casp-actino5. The sequence continues at coordinate 2,359 of RGGX01000158.1, forward strand.
CTCGTGGATCCCACCTGGCGTGTCGACCCAGCCGGACTGGCCGCCGTCGAGGACTCCGGTGCGACGTGGCGCCCGGTCGTGGTCACCGGCACCTACGAACCCGAGGCGACACTGCGGGTCGTCAACCGCTCGCAGTACGGGCGGGCGGGCGACAACCTCGTGGTGCCGCTCCGCCTCGACGACGGCCGGCTGGTGCTCGTCAACCGGGGGTTCGTGCCCCTCGGTCTCGATGACCCTCCCCTGCCCTCACTCGTCGTGGAGGTGTTGGGTCGGATCCGAACGACGGAGCAGCGTGGCACGATCGGCGCCCGCGACCCGGTCGAGGGGATACTCACCGAGGTGCAGCGACTCGACCTCGAGCGGTTGGCATCCCAGTTCGGCGAGGGGCTGCTCCCGGTGACGATCGACCTGGTGTCGTCGATCCCCGCCGAGGCCGATGGACTGCCCCAGCCGGTGATCCGGCCCGATCTGAGTGAGGGCTCACACCTGTCCTACGCGGTGCAGTGGTTCATCTTCTCCGGCGCGGCGGTCGTGGGGTGGGCGCTGGCGATC
>RGGX01000159.1 GCA_010024485.1 Actinomycetota bacterium
TCAGGACGCGATGAGGAGATCACACGGCCGGTCGAGGGGCGGGCCTCACTGGGTGCCGGTGCCGGCGCGGGGGCTGGGGCGTCTGAGGCGGCCGACGTCTCGGTCGGCTCCTCGGCCGCGATCGGCGCGGGTGACTCGGCCTGCTCGACCGCGGGCTCCTCAACTGGGGCCGGCTCGTCGACCTTCGCGGCGGCCTTCTTGGCTGGCGCCTTCTTCGCTGGCGCCTTCTTGGCCGCCGCCTTCTTCGCTGGCGCCTTCTTCGCTGGAGCCTTCTTCGCCGCCGCCTTCTTCGCTGGAGCCTTCTTCGCCGCGGCCTTCTTCGCCGGCTTCTTCTCGGGCTCGGGCTCAGCGGGTTGTTCGTCGCGGGTCAGGCCATCGCGCTCCGCGCGACGCCGCACCATGTCCGCGTAGGCCTCGTTGAGCGAGGACGAGTGGCTCTTCACCGGCACGCCGAGCTTCCCGCACAGGTCGACGGTCTCGGCATTGGTCATGCCGAGCTCTTTCGCCAGTTCGTGTACTCGCAGGTTCTTCGCCACAGTCGTCTCTCACTCTCTCACTTCGTCGTCGGATTCTCGCACCACATCGGTTCGTCCCCACCCCTCAAGGGTGTCGGCCAGACCGTCGAACACTTCATCGCCCACATCACGTCGCCACGCCCTTTGGAATCCGCGACTCCGTCGCGCGGCCGCGAGACATCCGGACCCGCAGATCCAGGCACCGCGTCCTCCGGTAGTTCGCGACACGCTGACCATCCCCGAGTCGTCCACGACGCATCGGAGGAGTTCCACCGCGGGTCGACGAGCGCGACAACCGACACAGCTCCGGATCGGTGTGATGATTCAGTCCTCGTCACCCGACCCGGCCGGCTCGTCTGCGTCGGACTCCGCCTCGCTGTCGACCTCGGCTGCCGCCGCGTCATCATCGGCCGGCTCATCCGCGGACTCGGGGGCGTCGTCATCGGCTGACTCATCAGAGGACTCGGGGGCGTCATCCTCGACTGACTCATCCGCGGACTCGGAGACGGCATCACCCTCGGCCTCCGCTCCGGACGACTCAGCCCACTCCGCCTGACTGATGACCGTGCCGTCCGCGGCGTGCCACTCCATCTCACCGGTCTCGGCGTTCGGGATCCACTCCCCTTCCGCGTACTCGACACCGGGCTCCCGGGCGTCGAGGTATCCACCGGCCGGCACGCCCTCGGCGACCTGGGTCTCGGAGCGGATGTCGATACGAACACCGGTGAGCCGAGCCGACAGGCGGGCGTTCTGGCCCTCGCGTCCGATCGCCAGGCTGAGCTGGTGGTCGGGGACGATCACATCAGCCTGGGTGCCGTCCTCGGAGATGATGACCTGGTTGACCTTCGCGGGCGAGAGCGCCTTGGCGACGAAGTCGGCGAGATCGTCGCTGAACGGGACGATGTCGATCTTCTCGCCGCGCAACTCGTTGACGACCATGCGGACCCGAGCCCCTCGGGCTCCGACGCACGCGCCCACCGGGTCGACGTTGTTGTCGTTCGACCAGACGGCGATCTTGGTGCGGTGTCCGGGCTCACGGGCGCAGGCCTTGATCTCGACGATCCCGTCGGCGATCTCGGGGACCTCGAGCTCGAAGAGCCGCTTGATGAGGCCGGGGTGGGTCCGCGAGACGACGATCTGGGGTCCCTTGGCCGTCTTGCGGACCTCGACGATGTAGGCCTTGGAACGGTCGCCGGCGTTGGGCCGCTCGAAGGGCACCTGCTCGGCCTGCGGGAGCAGCGCCTCGACGCGCCCGAGATCGAGCAGGGCGTAACGGGCCTCGGTCCGCTGGATGATGCCGGTGACGAGGTCGCCCTCGCGGTTCGCGTACTCCTCGAACTTGCGGTCCCGCTCCACCTCGCGGATGCGCTGCGACATGACCTGACGGAAGGTGGTGGCGGCGATACGGCCGAGTTCGTCCCGCTTCGGGGTGTCGTCGCGCTCGTTGGTCCAGTTGCCGTCCTCGTCGAGGTCGTAGGCGATGAACGTGAAGTCCATCGTCTCCGGGTTGACCTCGACGACGACCTCGTCGGCCGCTCCGGGTCGGCGCTTGTAGGCGCTCGCCATCGCTTCGACGAGCACGTGGAGCAGGGCGTCCTCCGACAGGCCCTTCTCCTGGGCCAGCATGCGGATGGCCTCACTCATGTCGAGATTGCTCACGGTGTCTCCTCCGTCGTTGAAGGTGTGATGTCTTGGGTGTCACGACCGGCCGTCGGCCGATCGTTCGAACTCTTGGGCGGACGGGCTCCCTTTCGCGGGCCGCCCGGCTTGGGTGCCGGACCCCACTCGAAGATCGTGCGAGCGCGGTCGATCCCCGCGATCGGGATGACTCGGTCGTCGGGCTCGCCGTCGTCGAGGAACCCGACCCGGATGGTCGCGGTGTCCGCGTCGGCGGCGATGAGCAGACCGGTCAGGCGACGCTCGGCGGCACCGGGATCGCGGAGGCGCACCGAGATCTCCTTGCCGATCTCGCGGGCGAAGTGCTCCGGGGTGCGCAACGCGCGCTCGACACCGGGGCTCGTGACCTCGAGGGTGTAGCGGCCGGGGATGGGGTCGACATGGTCGAGCTCGCGCGAGACCGAGCGGGTGACGAGCGCCAACTCATCGAGATCGATGCCCCGCTCCGAACCGGGCTGCGTGTCGACGGTGACCCGGAGGGTGCCGCCACGCTGCTCGATGTCGTAGAGGTCGAGGCCGAGGTCGGCGACGATCGGAGTGACGATCGAACGGAGGCGGTCGACAGTCGGGCTGTCTCCCATCGCCAACCTCCCTCCTGCCGTGCTCACGGCTTCGGCCGTCATCGTGTCCATATCAAGTTCTCCACCATCGGGCCATCCAACAAACAAGGCGTGGGGCGAACCCCACGCCTTCGGTCAGGTAACCAAACAGCTCCCCT
>RGGX01000160.1 GCA_010024485.1 Actinomycetota bacterium
CGATCGTTCCCTCGAGAACGATCGCGTCTTCCTTCGGTGTTGCCAGTGGACTCTCCTCGTTTTCGGGCGTGGCCCGGGCGGACGTGTACTCGGATGGCCGGGTGGTTACGGCTCCGGGGGTGCGAGCCCACGGACCGACAAGCGAGGCTATCGGCGATATCGGACAACACCAATGGGTGATCCGTGACCCTGAGAGCCCCGTGTGCTATGCCTCTCCGCCCTCATCGGCGCGACTCGATGACCTCGGTGAGCCGCTTGAAGACGTTGTCGGGGTGCCCCACCCCGTTGACGACGACCAGTTGGCCCAGATTGCCGTAGTGCTCGATGAGCGGGGCGGTCTGCGTCTCGTAGAGGTCGAGGCGCCGGTTGACGGCTTCGGGGGTGTCGTCGTCCCGCTGGGTGACGTCGCCGCCGCAGACATCGCAGATCCAGATGGTCGTCTCGGAGCCCGTCGCGGTGTAGTTCGTGCCGCAGTCGCGGCAGACCCGACGAGACGAGATCCGCTCGAGCACGATCTCGCGGGGCACGTCGAGATCGATCACCACGTGGATGGGTCGCGCCGCGGTGATCTCGGCGAGGGCCTCCGCCTGGGCCACCGTGCGCGGGAAGCCGTCGAGGATGTACCCGCGGGTGCCGGCATCGGGCTTCGCGAGTCGCTCGCGCACCACGCCGATCATGGTCTCGTCGCCGACCAGCCCACCCGATTCGAGGATGTCACGCACCTGCTGACCGAGCTCGGTCCCCTCGCGCACCGCGGCGCGGAGTACATCTCCGGTGGAGATGTGGGGCACGACATAGTGACGGGCGAGGCGGACGCACTGCGTCCCCTTCCCGGCACCCTGTCGGCCGAGGATGATGAGGCGGGCCCCCGGGATCACGAGGGCTCCCTACTTCAGGAAACCTTCGTAGTTCCGGAGCATCAACTGGGAGTCGATCTGGCGCATCAGCTCGAGGGCGACTCCGACGGAGATCAGCACGCTGGTGCCGGCGAAGGCGAAGGTGCTCACGTCAGCCGCCCACAGCAGGATGTACGGGAGGATCGCGATGATCGCGATGAACACCGCGCCGGGCAGCGTGATCCGGTTGACGGCCTTCGCGAGGTAGGCCTCGGTCTGCGGGCCGGGACGCACGCCGGGGATGAAGCCCCCCTGACGTCGGATCTGATCGGCCTGGCGGACCGGGTCGAAGGCGATCGAGTTGTAGAAGTAGGCGAAGGCGATGATCAGCAGCGCGAACAGCGAGATGTAGACGATGTTCTGACTGTTGAGGATGTACTGGTCGACGTAGGACTGGATGCTCGCCCTCCACGAGCCCGCGGAGGCGTTGCCGAGGAAGCTCACGAGGATCGCCGGGAGCAGGAGCAGCGAGGAGGCGAAGATGATCGGGATGACGCCCGACTGGTTGACCTTCAACGGGATGTAGGTGTTCTGACCGCCCATCATGCGGCGACCCACCACGCGCTTGGCGAACTGCACCGGGATGCGCCGCTGGCCCAGCTCGACACCGACGACCGCGACGATGATCCCGATCGTCAGGGCGACCATGGCGGCGAACCAGAAGAACTTGTTCAACTGCAGGATCGAGTAGAAGCCCGAGGGCAGCGCGGCCACGACCGAGGCGAAGATGATCATCGACATGCCGTTGCCGATGCCCCGCTGGCTGATGAGCTCACCCATCCACATGAGGACCGCGGTGCCGACCACGAGGGTCGGGATGATCAGATAGCCGCGCGGCCAGATGCCGTCGGGCAGGAGCGGCACCGATGGGGCCTGCACCGCCGAGTAGAACGCTCCCCCACCGCCGTTGCCGAACAGGAAGACCAGCACGGTCGCCTGGAGCAGCGAGAGCGTGATGGTCACGTAGCGGGTGTACTGGGTGATCTTGCGCTGGCCGACCGCGCCCTGTTGCTGGAGTTCCTCCAACTTGGGGATCACGACCCCGAGCACCTGCATGATGATGCTCGCGGTGATGTACGGCATGATGCCGAGCGCGAAGATCGAGAAGCTCTCGAACGCGCCGCCGGAGAACAGGTTGAAGAGCCCGAGCGCTCCGTCCTGGGCCCCCTCGCGGAGCTGCTCGATGGCGAGCGGGTCGACACCGGGCACGCGGATGGCCGCGCCGACCCGGTAGAGCGCCACGATGCCGAGCGTGAACAGGATCTTGTTCCGCAGGTCCTGGATCTTCAGGATGTTCTTGATGTTGGCGATCATGTCGACTCTCCGTCGGATGATGGTCGGTGTCGCGCCGACCGCGGACCGGGGTCAGCGGTTGGCGAACTGATTTCCCTTGACGGCTGGGCGACCGGCGCGGCCCTCAGCCTTGAAGGGGAGCTCCACGAGGGTGACCGAGCCACCCGCCGCCTCGATGGCGGACCGGGCCGCCTCCGAGACCGCGTGGGCGGTCACGTCGACCTTCGAGCTGATCGACCCGTGGGCCAGGATCTTCACGAAGGCACCCTTGCGGATGAGCCCGGCCTCAACCAGGCTCTCGGGCGTCACCGAGGCCGCACCGAGCTTGTCGAGCTGGTGCAGGTTGACCGGCGAGTACTCGACGCGGAACGGGTTGTTGAAGCCCTTGAGCTTGGGGACGCGCTGCTTGAGGGGCATCTGGCCACCCTCGAAGCCACGGCGGACCGTGTTGCGGGCGCGCTGGCCCTTGGTGCCGCGGCCGGCGGTCTTGCCGCCCTTGCCGCCGATTCCCCGGCCGACGCGCTTGCCGCGCTTCGTCGCTCCGGGAGCTGGTGCGAGTTCGTCGACGCGCATGTCACTCACCGCCTTCTGTGACCTCGACCAGGTGGGGGACGCGCAGCAGCATGCCGCGGATCTCCGGCCGGTCGGGGAGGGTGTTCGTCTTGCCGATGCGTCCGAGACCGAGGGCGCGG
>RGGX01000017.1 GCA_010024485.1 Actinomycetota bacterium
TTCGGTTGCCCGGGCCGGATGGCGAGGGTCGGGGGGATCGTCTGGCTCACGCAGACCGGAGGAACCACATCCCGTTTTGCGAACCCACCGGAGGGAGGTCCCCACCGGCACGGGCGAGCGTAGCGGGGCTCGGCGCGGATGGGGCATGATGGCCCCATGAAGCTCGTCACCGCAGTGATCAAGCCGTTCAAGCTCGACGAGGTCAAGGACGCGCTCCGAGCGCTCGACACCGCCGGGATGACCGTGGGCGAGGTGCGCGGCTTCGGCCGCCAGGGTGGTCACACCGAGACCTACCGCGGGGCCGAGTACCGGGTCGACTTCGTGCCGAAGGTACGGATCGAGATCGTCGTGGACGAGGCCGAGGTCGACGCGGTGGTCGACGCCATCCGTGGCGCCGCGGCGACCGGTCAGATCGGCGACGGAAAGATCTGGGTCACCGATGTCGGTCGAATCGTGCGGATCAGGACCGGCGACGAGGGCCCCGACGCCGTCTGAGCGCCGACTGACCCGATGCCCGACCGGCTCATCCGTCGACTCGCCGATCCTCTAGCGTGACGGCATGACCGACGCGCCGGCCAAACCCACTCGCTGGACCGCCCAGTGGAAGGAGCTCTACTCGGAAGTGGTGACCACCGGGCTGTGCACCGGGTGCGCCGGGTGTGTCGTCACCTGTCCTCACGATGTCATCGGCTACGAGCACGAGGAGGGCAAGTACATCCCCTTCCACCTCGAGGAGGAGCTCGGTCTCGACAACTGCGTGCACGGTGAGAAGGGGTGCACCACCTGCACCCGGGCCTGCCCCCGGTTCCGGGCCTGGGAGCCGTCGGCCGACATGCACCTCTTCGGGCGCCATCGTGAACCCGACGAGATGTCGGGGATCTGGCAACAGCTCCTGCTGACACGGGCGAGCGATGAGATGGTGCACCGTATGGGTCAGGACGGCGGCCTGGTGTCGGCGATGCTCATCTGGCTCCGCGATCACGACTACATCGACGCGGCCCTTGTCTCCGGTGTCGAGGACGACGATGCCTGGAAGGCGAAGCCGGAGGTCGTGGCAACCCGCGAGGAGATCCTCGCGACGGCCGGGAGTCGCTACACCTACTGCGCGAATCCACTCGCGCTCCCGGAGGCGAAGGCCGCCGGCCACGAGCGCCTCGCTCTGGTCGGCATGGGGTGCCAGACGTCATCCCCGCCGACCATGTGGGACCGCAAGGCGGGGAAGGTGTCCAAGCCCTTCCTGTTCAACATCGGTCTGCTCTGCTCGAAGACCTTCGACGACGCCATCTTCACCGAGCTCTTCGAGGCGAAGTACGGCCTCGCGAAACAGGACATGGTGAAGATGAACATCAAGGGCGTCTTCCAGATCTGGATGAAGGACGGCTCGTACCACGAGATCGACCTGAAGGAATGCCATCAGTGGACCCGGTCGGGCTGCCTCCACTGCCCGGATTTCGCAGCCGAGCACGCCGACGTGTCGACCGGCGGTATCGGCGAGGACAACGACTGGACCCTCACGATCGTGCGCACCGATCTCGGGGTGGAGGTGATCGAGCGCATGATCGCCGACGGATCGATCATCGCCCGACCCGCCCAGGAGGACGAGAAGGCGATGAAGCTCCTTCGGATGCTCTCGATCGTCAGCCGGCGGCGTTGGCCGAAAGATGCCGATCCGGCCCCGGCGATCGGCGTCCCACCTCCGAAGAAGAAGAAAGCGGCCGCCCCGGCTCCAAGCGCCTAGAGCGCCACCACCGCGCTCACACCGGCGAGCACGACGGCGATCCCGATCACCTGCAGACGGCTCACGCTGTCGCGGAACGCGACCCGTCCGACGACGACGCTGACCGCCGGGAACATCGAGGCGGTCACGACCGCCGGGGTGGGTTCGGCCTGCACTCCAAACAGGTAGAAGATCGTGGAGGATCCGGCGAAGACCCCGGCTGCCAACCCCGCCGCCCGCACCCCGAGGAGCGCGAAGCCCTCAGCGGAGCGGGCCGCCACGATCAGCATGAGACCGAGCGCGGCCGCGCGCTGGGTGACCGCGGGCCAGGCACCGCTCGCCTCGGAGGCCTCCATGATCGCCGAGAGCCCGACCCCGTAGCCGAGGCCCGAGATCACGCTCCAGCGGACACCGGCGACGATGTTGGCGAGCGGGCCACCCCCGAATGACACGAGGATCAGCCCGAGGAGGGCGACCAGCGCGCCGAGCAGGGCCGCGGCACTCGCATCGGCTCCGCGGAGCACCGCGTATCCGAACGGGAAGACCGCGCTCATGGTCGCGACGATCGGGCTGACGACGGCCGAGGAGGACACGGAGAGGCCGGAGAGATAGCCCCACAGACCGACGCCGAGACCGAGGCCTGAGACCGCCCCGATCAGGAGGTCACCGGCGATGAGCTCGCTCGCGACGAAGGCGAGCATGATCGCCGAGGCCGCGACGCCGACCGCCTGCACGACCACGGCGGCGAGCACCGCGCCCCGGCGGTTGACGACATGTCGTCCGAAGAGGTCCGACAGCCCGATGCTGAGGGCTGTCAGTGAGCCGAAGAGGGCGCCCACTCAGGAGTCAGCGGCGAGGCACTGGGCGAGTTCGGCGCTGAAGGCGTCGACGGTGAGCTGGTCGGGTGAGGCGGCGACCGCCGCGACGTACTCCTCGGTCATGGCCTCGACTTTCGCGGTCATGCAGGCCACCACCTGCGAGCTCACGGCGGCCGAACCCATGGCGGGGTCGTCGAGGGTCTGGATCATCTCGAGGGCGACGAGCTTCGGCGGCGGCGGCGATGAGCAACCGACGCCCACCAGCACGAGGGTCGACGCGGCGATGGCGATCACGCGCCTGTTCAGTCCGATACGCACGGCGGCGAGGCTATCGGGATGCCGCGCTCAGCCCCGTGCCAACTCGACCGCGCGTGTGAACACATCGTCGAGCATCGACTCCGTCAGACGACCCGTGAAGGTGTTCTGTTGGCTCGGGTGGAACGACCCGAGCAGCACCGGGCCCCCATCCACGCGGTACTCGACACCGTGCCCGAATCTCGGTCGCGGCCGGACGTCGTAGTGACGGCAGGCGGCCTGGAACCCGAACGCCCCCAGACAGACCACCACCCGACAGTCACCCAGGAGCGCCAGTTCCTCGGTGAGGAAGGGAGCGCACCGGTCGCGCTCATCGACCGCGGGCTTGTTCTCCGGCGGGGCGCACCGCACGGCAGCGGTCACCCAGGCACCGGTCAGCTCGAGACCGTCATCGCGGCCCATCGAGTGGGCCTGGTTCGCCAGTCCGGCCCGGTGCATCGCGGCGAACAGCCAGTCACCGCTGCGGTCGCCGGTGAAGACCCGCCCCGTCCGATTCGCGCCGTGCGCCGCCGGGGCGAGTCCGAGCACCACGATGCGCGCGGCCGGGTCACCGAACCCGCTGACGGGCCGTCCCCAATAGGTCTCCTCCCGGTAGGCGGCTCGGCGCTCCCGAGCGACGAGCTCGCGCCAGTCGACCAACCGGGGGCAGGCACGGCACGACTCGATGCGCTCGGCGAGTGCGTCGAGAGGTGCCCGCTCGCCGATGCCCGCCATACGACCGGACAGTAGGTTGGGCATCCCATGGCAGCGAAGTCGACGTCCCGCGGTCCGGCACGACGCCCAACGACCGTGTTGCTCGTGCGCCACGGCCGCACACCCACCACAGGCAAGGTCCTGCCCGGTCGGGCAAAGGGCCTCCACCTCTCCGACGAGGGGCGCCGACAGGCCGAGACAGCGGCCGAGCGCATCGTCTCCCTCGGATCGGTCGACGCCCTCTACTGCTCACCTCTTGAGCGCACTCGCGAGACGGCGGCGCCGATCGCGAAGGCGCTCGGTATGCGCGCTGTGACCGATCGGGGTCTGCTCGAGTGCGACTTCGGTGACTGGACCGGCCAGTCCCTCGCGAAACTCTCGAAGCTGCCCGAGTGGCGCACCGTGCAACAGGCACCGAGCACCTTCCGGTTCCCCGGGGGCGAGAGCTTCACCGAGATGCAGGTGAGGATGGTCTCCGCGATCGACCGGATCCGAGCGGCGCACCCCGGCGGCACCGTCGTGTGCGTCAGCCACGCCGACCCGATCAAGGCGGTGGTCGCCCACGCGGTCGGCACCCACATCGACCTCTTCCAGCGCATCGTCGTGTCGACCTGCTCGATCTCCGCGCTCACCTGGTCGGATGTCGGGCCGGTCGTACTCGCGGTGAACACCACCGGCGGACCGATCGGGGAGTTGGCGTGAGCGAGTTCGACCCTTTCGAACCGGTCGACGTGTTCACCACCGGCGCGGTGGGCCGGCCCGGCGCGCGGGTGTTCTTCCTGCAGCTGCGGACCGGTGACGCCCAGTTCACGATGAAGTGCGAGAAGCAGCAGGTCTCAGCGATGGTCGACCACCTCCGTCATGTCCTGGAGGACCTGCCACCGCCCGAGGATCGCCCGATCGCATCGGCCCTCGAGCTCACGCCGCCGTCGAGCGCCGAGTTCGTGCTGGGGCCGATCGGTCTCGGTTACGACCCTCGGGCCGACATGGTCGTCCTCCAGTTCGAGGAGATGCACGAGGTCGACGAGGACGGCGAGCCCGTCGACGATGACCACGAGCGGATCCGTGTGAACGTCACCCGTGGCCAGGCCGCGGCGTTCTGCGATCACGCCGAGCAGATCGTCGCGAGTGGCCGACCGAACTGCCGCTGGTGCGACCAACCGATCGATCCGGACGGTCACCCGTGTCCGCGGATGAACTGAGCCCGCTCGCCGCGGTCGACCCGATCGACCATCTCGAACGGGCCGAACTCGAGGTCGAGGGGCGCATGCCCTGGAGTTCGAACGCGACCTTCCTCGTGACCACCGAGCTCGACGGGGTCCGACATCGGGCCATCTACAAACCGGTCCGGGGTGAACGCCCCCTGTGGGACTTCGAGCCGGGTCTCCACCGACGCGAGCGGGCCGCCTTCCTGCTGAGCGAGGCCCTCCGGCTGCATGTCGTGCCACCGACCATCATCCGCGAGGGCCCACTCGGGACAGGATCGCTGCAGTGGTTCGTCGACGCCGACCATCGCGAGCACTACTTCACGATCCACGAGCAGCGACCCGACCTCCATGACCGCCTGCGCGGCATCGCCGCCCTCGACTTCGTCGCGAACAACACCGACCGGAAGAGCGGTCACTGTCTGCTGACCACCGAGGACGTCTGGGCGATCGACAACGGGCTCTGCTTCTCCGAGGAGTTCAAACTGCGCACCGTCATCTGGGACTTCGCCGGCGACCCGATCGATCCCGAACTGATCTCGAGACTGCGCGCCCTCGCCGAGCGCCTCCCGGTCGACATCGCGGCTCTCCTCTCCGAGGCGGAGTGCGCGGCGGTCGGCGACCGGGCCCGGGAGCTCGCCGAGCTCGGTTCGCTCCCCTACGACGAGACCGGCCGCCGCTACCCATGGCCGCTGGTATGAGTCCCCCGATCGACGACACCCCGGACGCTGCGCGCGATCTCGGAGGAGACGAGATCACCGACCTCATCCATCGCGCCGACCTCGACGGCCTCGTCCGCCTCATCGACTCGCTGACGATCAGCCGTGACTGGTCAGAACTCCTCCGACTGCGAGATCGGGCCCGCGCCGCCGTCGACACCGGCCGTCAGCTCTGGCCGGCGGCCACCCTGGCTGAGTTCCGTCTCGCGCTGCACGGGTCACCCGAGTGGGCGGCGCGCGTGCTCGACGGAGACTCCGGGCGGTTCACGATCGGACCACTGGCCGAGGTGGTGGCGGGTCGACTCGTCTGGGATGACGTGGCCGACATCATCGATGGACCGGTGGCGGCAGGTGTGGCCCACGAACGGGTGGTGCGCGGCGAGGACCTCACCGGTTGCGACATCGCCCCGGTCATCGAACTCCCGCTCGTCCTCGCCGACTGGGAACCGCGGTACACGGTGCCCGAGTACTCCGACGCCGGGATCGCCGACCCCGCTCCCACGACCGATCCGGTCTGGAGCGAGCATGACCTGTCCGACCGCGAACCGGTCATCGTCGACGACGAGGACTCCCTGCGCGCCTTCCGGCAACTGGTCGAGACCTGGATCGACCACTCCTCGGGACGATTCGGATTCGCCTGCGTCGAGGGAGACCCACTCGACGCGCTCGCTGCGCTCGGGCTGCGCCGCGCGCGCAGCTCACCTCTCTCCGTTGCCGACGCCGTCGATCAACTCGCCTGGGCCGGGGCGACCGGGGCCGCACGGGGCCGACGTCGCGGGGCTGCGTTGGGGCGCTTCGGGGCCTGGTGGCTCATCGCGACCCTGTGCGACATGGTCGAGCCGTGGCCTCCCGACAGCGACGCGCTCGGCGCGGCCGTCCACTCGCTCGACTGGTGCTGCTGGGACGCCTTCGAGCCGACAGCCGGTTGGCGCCTGGCGCTGTGCGCCCACGATCGGGCGAACGGCCTCTCCTGGGTGATGTCGGCGGCCGACGAGGCCTAGGGCGTCAGCCCCTGCCCTGGAGCGCCTCGAGCAGCTTCGGCAGCACCTTGTGCACGTCGCCGACGATGCCGAGGTCGGCGACCCCGAAGATCGGAGCCTCGGCGTCCTTGTTGATGGCGATGATGTGCTTCGAGCCCTTCATGCCCACCATGTGCTGTGTCGCGCCCGAGATGCCCGCCGCGATGTAGACGTTCGGCTTGACCACCTTGCCGGTCTGACCGACCTGCATCGAGTAGGGCACCCAGCCGGCGTCGACGATGGCCCGCGAGGCGCCCGCTGCGCCCTTGAGGGCCTGCGCCAGGTCGTCGACCATCGAGAACTTCTCCGCCTCGCCGAGACCGCGCCCACCCGAGACCACGACGTCGGCCTCGTCGAGCTTCGGACCGGTCGACTCCTCGACGTGGACGGCGGTGACCGTGGCTCCCCCGGTGGAACCGAGGTCGGGCACCGGAGCAGCGACCACCTCGGCCGCTCCTCCCCCGGCCGCCTCAGCGGCGAAGGACTTCGGCCGGAACGCGGCGAGGAAGGGGCCCTCACCGGAGAAGGTCGTGGCGACGAGGGTGTTGCCGCCGAACACCGGAGTGGTGACGGTGACCGACCCGCCGTCGACGCTGACGTCGGTGTTGTTGGTGATGACGGTGCGATCGAGCTTCACCGAGAGGCGGGCCATCACGTCGCGACCCTCGTAGTTCTGCGGGAACATGATCAGGTCGGGCCGGTCACCCCCGTCGATCACCGCGGCGAGGGCCGAGGCCACCGCTGCACCGGGCAACGCCCCGCCGAGATCGCCGGTGGCGTAGACGCGGGTGGCGCCGTACTCGCCGAGGGTCGCGGCGACCGCCGAGGCGTCGCCACCGACCACAGCGGAGACCGTGCCGCCGAGCGAGCGCGCCTTGGTGAGCAGTTCGAGTGTCCCCGTGGTGACGCCTCCGTCAGCAGCCTGAGCGAAGACCCAGATGTTCGAGATGGTCATGTCGTCCTCCGTCCGTTCCCGTGTTTCGTTCCGTTAGTCGTTCCTGTGTGAGCCCTGTCAGCCGATCAGATGACCTTGAGTCCCTCGAGGAACTCGACGATCTTCACGTGGGCCTCACCGTCGTCCTCGATCACCTCACCGGCCTCGCGGGAGGGCGCCTGGGTGACCGAGGTGATCTGCTGACCAGCCGCCGCCCACCCGGTCGGGGTGACACCGAGGTCGCCGGCGGTCACCGTGTCGACCGGCTTCGACTTGGCCGCCATGATCCCCTTGAAGCTCGGGTAGCGGGGCTCGACCACGCCGGCGGTCACGCTGACCACCGCGGGGAGCGGGCAGGTCACCTCGTCGTATCCGGCCTCGGTCTGGCGATTGACCTTGAGCGATCCACCGTCGACGGCCACGCTCTTGGCGAAGGTCACCGAGGGGAGGCCGAGCACCTCGGCCATCTGCTCGGGGACGGTTCCGGTGTAGCCGTCGGACGACTCGGTTCCGGCGAGCACGAGATCGGCGCCACCGAGGCGCTGCACCGCCGCGGCGAGCACCTTGGCGGTGGTCAGCGCGTCGGAGCCGGCCAGTTCGGGATCGGAGACGAGCACGCCCTGCGCCGCGCCCATGGCGAGCGCGGTTCGGAGCCCTGAGACCTCACCGTTCGGCGCCATCGACACCAGGGCGACTTCGCCCCCACCGGCGGCATCGACGAGTTGGAGTGCCATCTCGACGCCGTAGCTGTCGGACTCGTCGAGGATGAGCTTGCCCTCACGCTTGAGCGTGTTGGTCGACGGATCGAGCTCTCCGGGGAGGGCCGGATCCGGGATCTGCTTGACGCACACGATGACCTTCATGGGCCAATTGTTACCGGCCGGTCACCCCGCCACCCAACCGGAGCGAACCCCGGCCACTGGTACCGTGCGCGGCCGTGCGGCTCCTGCTGGTGGTGAACTCCTTCGCCTCGTCCGTCACGCCCCGGAACACCGTGGTCGTGCACCGCCGGTTGAGCCGCGATCACGACGTCGAGGTGGTCGAGACCAACCGCCGGGGTCACGCCACGCGCTTCGCCGTCGACGCCGCCCGACGGGGCCTCGACGCCGTCATCGCGTTCGGCGGCGACGGGACGCTCAACGAGGTGGCGACCGGGGTCGCCGGCACCGAGACCGCTCTCGGCGTGCTCCCGGGTGGCTCCACCAACGTGTTCGCGCGCACCATCGGGCTGAGCAACGACCCGGTGGCGGCCGCCGATGAGTTGGCCGACGCCCTCGGGGAGGGGCACATCACCCCGGTCGGGCTCGGTACGGTGAACGGTCGACATTTCTGTTTCCACACCGGGGTCGGTTTCGATGCGGCTGTGGTCGCCGCGGTCGAGCGCCGTGCCTCCCTCAAGCGGTGGTTCGGGCACCCGCTGTTCATCTGGTCGACGGTGTCGACCTGGTCGAGGGGGTTCGACCGCGCCCGACCGAACCACTCGGTCACCACCGGCGACGGTCGTTCGATCGACGGGGCGTTCCTCACGGTGGTGCTGAACACGACCGAGGAGCGACAGCGCCAGGTCCGGCTCGTCGGTGCAGATCCCGTCCACCCCGATCGCGATCGCCCGGCGGATCGCCTCCTCCCCGTCGACGGTCCACACGTTCACCTCGACCCCGGCCTCGTGAGCGCGCGCGACGGTCGCCGCGTCGAGATCACCGTGCCAGGGATGCCACACCGGGTGGCTCGGTGTCCCAGCGTCCAGGAGCTGGTCGAGAGCCGATGCCGCCGGGGCCTCGGTCAGCAGCGCGGTGCGGGGACCGGCGAGCTCGCGTACCCGGTCCACCGTCGCACGATCGAAACTCGAGATGAGCCAGCGGTCGTTCGGTTCGGATCGTCCGCGGAGGGCCTCGACCACGCGATCCGCGATCGACCGATCCGGGTCGAAATCGGGGTCCCCCTCGGAGTTTTTGATCTCGATGTTCACCATCGCAGGAGCGCAGGCGTCGAGTGCGGAGTGAAGCTCAGGGAGCCAGTCAGGGAGTTCATCGCGTCGCGACTCACGAATGACCCGCCCGTCGGGGAGCTGGGCGTCGTGGTGGATCACCAGCGCCCCGTCGACGGTGCGCCGGACATCGAGCTCGATTCCATCGGACCCGAGGGCGACCGCCGCTTGGAACGCCTCGAGGGTGTTCTCGCGGGCGCGCCGGTTGGCACCTCGGTGAGCGATCACATTGGTCGGTGCCGGCGATGCCACGAGAGGAACGTAGCCGCGGTGACAGCGGCGCGGACATGCCCATATCGCCGTCGCCGACAAGGTGCCATCTCCCATGGCGATAGGGGCATGTGAACCCCGCATGACATCTTGTGCCGGACCGGGCCGGGTCCTAGGTTCTGCGGCGTCCCCCGGGCGCGAGTGTTCACCCGGCGGCAACCCGTCCGCCTCGGGCGGGACACGCGAAACGAAGCGAATCGACCCCTCGAGAATCCAGACAGGAGCCGCAAGATGATCGTCGCCCCGAACCCCGTCCTCGACCAGGCTGACGACAACTGGCGGGACCGGGCTCTGTGCAGGGAGACCGATCCGGAGCTCTTCTTCCCCATCGGCACGACCGGCCACGCCGTCGGCACCATCGAGCAGGCCAAGCGCATCTGCTCGGGATGTCAGGTGGTCGACGACTGCCTCGACTACGCCCTCGCGACGAACCAGGACTCGGGCATCTGGGGCGGGCTCTCCGAGGAGGAGCGCCGCGACATCCGTCGCCAGCGGGCCGCGGCCCGTCGCGCCGAGCGCGCCGCAGCCGCGACCTGACCCGCGGATCCTGATCCGACTGGATCAGCTCGTCGAATCGATCAGCGAGCGCTCGACGCCGCGCTCCAGTCGGGACCGCTCACGGTGATTGAGCGGCCTGTGGGTACTGATGTCGATCTCGATCTCGCCCGTTGACTCTTGATGGGTCTCGATGTCTCCGAGCAAGATGACCTCGGTCAGGCCCGGACCACCCGCGAGATCGCGTAAGGACGTCACCACTCGCTCCTCGTCGATCCGCTCGTTGACCCTGACCCGAATCTTCGTGGCCGAGGGATCCTGGGAGAGGTTGCGTACGTGCGCCAACGCATGGTTCGGAAGATGAACCGCGCTCTCGTCATCACGGAGACGTGTGCTGAACAGACCGATGTGGTCGACGACCCCTCGCACCTTGGTCCCATTGACCGTCTCGCACTCGATCAGGTCGCCCGCCCCGTAGCGGTCTTCGAAATGCACCAGAAGACCGGTCAAGTAGTCATTGACCTTGTGCTGGCCACCGATGGCCATAGCCGCGCCGAGGAACCCCGCCGACGACAGGAAGAAAGCAGCATCGACCTCGAGCACGTGAAACACCACGATGAGTGTGACGATCCACACGACAACCGATACGAGGTGATTCAGCACGCGCGACGCGGCATCGATGCGCTGTCGACGACGCTGCTCCCGAACCGTCGTCGACTCGTCCTCGCCTCGAGTGGATCGCACACGCCAAGGACCTGCCTCAAGTCGGACAGCACGATCAGCCAGTCGACGAACGACACGACGGATGACAAGGCCCGTCAACCGGGTGAGCATCCAGGCCGTGATGATGATGGCGGCCACGAGAATCGGCCGTGGGACGGTTTCCATGGCGCGAAGCATGCCAGCGCGGCAGCATCACGGTGGGTCAGCGCCGTGTGTCTCCCGTCACGCGCTCGGGCCGGGGCAGGCGATCACTCCTCCGAGGTGGGAACCCGCAGCCGCACGACGGTTCCGTGGGCCGTCCCACCGGTGTCGAGCCCGGCGCTGGCCAGGTCGTCGACGGAGGCCGGCATCATCTCGATGGTGCCCGCCAACTCAGTGGTGACGAGGGTACGCACGATCGACAGGCCGAGGCCGGTGGCCTGCTCCAGATCGAACCCTCTGGCGACCCCTCGACCGTCGTCGACCACGGTGATGGTGAGATGGTCGTCGTCGTGGGCGAGCCCGACCACGACCGAGCCACCACCCGACCCCTCACCGAAGGCGTGCTCCACCGCGTTCTGCAGCAACTCGGTCAGCACCACCGAGAGCGGGGTCGCGATCGTCGCGGGGATGCGCCCGCCGTCACCCTCGACGGTGAACTGGACGGGACGATCAGGCGACTGCAGGCCCTCCTCCGCGAGTCGGAGCAGCGGACGGACGATCTCGAGGAAGGTGACATCGTCACCGGGCTCCCGCGACAGGGCCTCGTGGACCAGCGCGATGGTTCGGATGCGCCGAACCGATTCGCCGACCGCGGAGACGGCCTCGGGGTGAGTGAGGCGCCGCGACTGGAGCCGCAGGAGCGACGAGATCGTCTGCAGGTTGTTCTTCACCCGGTGGTGGATCTCGCGGATGGTCGCGTCCTTGGACATGAGCAGTCGATCGCGACGGCGCAGTTCGGTCACATCGCGCACCAACAGCACCGCTCCGGCAACCTCGCCCGCGGTCAGGAAGGGCACACACCGGCAGAGCAGCGTGACGTCCGAGCCCTGTTCGAACTCCTCGATCACCGGAACCCGACGTTCGAACGCCTGACGCACCGGCCCGTCGTGGAATCCGATCTCGGCGAGGTGCAGTCCGACCGCGCTCGTCCGGATACCGACACGGTGCAGAGCCGAGTTCGCGTTCGGCGACACGTAGCGGACGGCGCCGTCCCCATCGAGGAACATGACGCCGTCGCCCACTCGGGGAGCGGCGCTGGAGTCGCCGACCCGGGCCGAGAAGGGGAACTCCCCATCGACGATCATGTCGACGAAGTGGTCGAAGATCTCGGTGTAGACCCGCTCCAGCTCGCCCGGACGTCGCCCGGAGAGCTCGACCCACTCCTTGGTCATCACAGCGATGACCTGCCCCTCGTGGCGCACGGGGATCGCCATCATCCTGGAGGGGTCGGCCATGTCCTCGACCTCCACCTCCCCCTCGGTGATGGCCCCGGTGGCCTGTGCCGCCGCGAGCAGCGGCGCCTCGGTGTCATTGGCCGTCACCCCGACGAAGTCGGTGGCGAAGATCGTCTGACCGGTGGCGGGGCGCACCTGTCCGACGGTGAGCCACGCGCCGTCGCGGGTCTCGACGTAGAGGAGCAGATCGGAGAAGGAGAAGTCGGCGAGGATCCCCCACTCCGACACCAGCCGGTTCAGGTGTGCGATCTGGTCCCGGTCGAGGTCGGTCTGCTCGCGGACGTGGTCAGTCAGCGTCGACATCGACTCCGAGTCTGCCCCACGAGGCACCGCGCCGACGGCATCCCCGAAGGCAGGTACCCTTCGCTCATGGACACCGCCCCGTCGTCGCCCACCGTCTCCGACATCCGACCCGTCGTCGACGCGGATGCGGAGCGGGCCTCGTTCACCACGTTCGAGGAGAGCACCGCCGCCGACTGGTCCGTGATCGCCTCACAGTTGCCCGTCACCCAGGCCATCGCCGCCGCCAACATCGTCGAGCAGTTGCGCATGCTCGAACGTGACCATGGCGGCTTCCCGGTGAGCCGACTCGAGCACAGCCTCCAAACCGCGACCATGGCCGAGGAGGACGGTCGCGACGCCGAGTACGTGCTGTGCGCCCTCCTCCACGACATCGGTGACACCCTCGCCCCGTACAACCACCCCGACATCGCCGCCGGGATCCTGAAGCCCTTCGTGTCACCGGCCAACCACTGGATGGTCGAGCACCACGGCATCTTCCAGGGCTACTACTTCTGGCATCACATCGGTCTCGACCGCGACGCCCGCGAGCGTTTCCGCGGCCACGAGTTCTTCGAGTACACCGAGGAGTTCTGCGCCAAGTACGACCAGGCCGCCTTCGACCCCGACTACACCAGCGCTCCCCTTGAGCACTTCGAGCCGCTGATCCGTCAGTTCTTCGTACCGGAGTCGAGCACCGAGACGTACAACGCCTTGAGATAGCCCCCGAAGCGGAAACCGATCGGGTGGTCGACCGGGTGGCCGGTGCGACGGATCTCTCGGATTCGCGCGCCTCGCTGGCGCGCGGCGCGCGACAGGGCCTCGGAGAGCGCATCGACGTCGACGCGGGCCGAACATGAGGCCTGGACGAGCGTCCCACCCGACCGGGTGAGCGCCAGGCCGAGCCGGGCGAGACGCTCATAGGCCCCGAGTGCCCGAGGCACCTGGTCGGCGGACCGAGCGAACGACGGTGGGTCGAGGATGACGAGGTCGAACTCGCGGCCGTCGGCCTCCATCCCCTCCAGCACCGCGAAGGCGTCTCCCCTCGTCGAGCTGACACGACAGGCCGCCACCTGACCGACACGCCGATTGCGCCGAAGGTTGTCCTCGGCGGTGACGAGCGCCGGCTCGCTGACATCGACCATGT
>RGGX01000161.1 GCA_010024485.1 Actinomycetota bacterium
CCAGGTCGACGCCGACCAGCGGACCACCATCACCGCGAGTTCGTTGTCGCCGTCGCGGACGAGATGAGTGACGTCGAACTCCGAGGCGAGACGGCTGTCGGAGGCGATTCCGACGAACGCGCCGTTCATCCAGATCGCCGTCGCGCTCTCGGCGCCGCCAAGGTGGAGAATGACCCGGTCGCCGCGTCGACGACCCGCGCGACGGAGCTCATCGGAGGTGACCCGGCGGCGGTGCAGCCCGGTCGGGTTGTGCTCGGGGACCGATGGCGGGTCACCCGCGAACGGCATGACCACGTTCGTGTACTGGGGGAGGTCGCCGGTGTCCTGCATGGTCCAGTTGCCGGGCACGTCGATGGGGCGCCATCCACCGGTTCGGGTCGGTCGGCGGGTGGTCCATCCGGCGGGCGCGTCGGTCGGTCGGTCGTGGAGGGCGAACCACCAGTCGTCGTCGAGATCCAGCCAACGTGCCTCGTCGCCGGAGCGGGCCTGCTCGACGGTTCGGTGACTGCGCGTCGATGCCCGCGCCGGCAGGCGTCCGAGGCCGGTGAGGGTCGGATCCTCCCACCATCGGCCGAGTACGGCCATGACCCCGCGGTGTTCGTCGTCCGGTCGTTTCGTCGCCATGATGGCCTCCTGTCAGAGAGCCCGGAGGCGGCTTGCGAGCGACTCCGGAACGATCTCGTTGATGTACTCGTCGGTCGCCAGCTCGGCCGCGGCGATGAACCGCATCAGCCCTTTCCCACGCCAAGGAGAGACGATCCGGATGTGGAACCACGCATCGTCGTAACCCTCGGCGACGGTCGGCCGTTGATAGAGCCAGAGCATGTAGGGGAGTGGCTCCTCGAAGAGCCGGTCGAGTCGATCGAGCACATCCACGAGCAGACCGGCGAGGTCGTCGCGGTCGGCGTCATCGCAGTCGACGAGACCGCCGCGGCGCTCGGTGGGGGCGAGGTGTAACTCGAGCGGGAAGGTGGGTGCCTCGGGGATCCATGCCGACCATGACCCGTGGTGGCAGACCGCCCGCTCGCCGGGATCATCGTCGGGTCGCCATCCGGCAGCCAGTACGCGCGCCGGACGATCCGGTACATGGTCGAAGGCGTAGATCTGGCCGTGTGGGTGGGTGATCGTCGCACCGACGGCCGGGCCGCGGTTCTCGAACACCAACACGTAGTCGACATCGTCGGCCGCTCCGAGCGTCATGGTGCGCTCCGCCCACAGGTCGATGACCTCACGGGCCCCCTCGGCACCGAGGGAGGGGAACGTGGCGTCGTGGTCAGAGGTGTAGAGCACCACCTCGCACCGACCTGGCCCGAGGGCGGGCCAGCGATTCGGGAACGACTTCACCCGGTACGGCTCGGGTGACTCGAGCCCCCCGACGCAGAACGGACAGCCGGTGGTCGGCAGGGTTGGGCGCTCGAGCCGGCTGCCGTCGATCAACACGCGGGTGCCGAGGAAGGGGTCGTGTCGAACCTCAGGCAACGTCGGTCCCTCCCGCCTCGGCGGCGGTCAGGACCACCACGAGGTCACGCACGCGACTCGCGAGGAAGTCGAGCGTCTGCTCGGCGTGCCCAGCGTCGGTGACCAGGGTGTCGACCTCCTCGAAGTCGGTGATGGTGGCGAGGCCGGTCACCCCCCACTTGGCGTGGTCGGCGAGCACCGTGACCCGGTCGGCGGCAGCGATGAACGCGCGGTTGGTCTCGGCCTCGTGGAGGTTCGGAGTGGTGAAGCCGGCCCGTTCGTGCATGCCGTGCACACCCATGAACACCTGGTCGAGGTGGAATGATCCGAGCGAGCCGACGGCGACCGGTCCAACGAGCGCCTCGGATGGGGTGCGCTCTCCGCCGGTCAGGATGACGGTGCGGTCGCTCCGAGGGCTGGTCGCGAAGGTCTGGGCGACCCGGATCGAGTTGGTGACGACCGTCAGATCGGCGATTCCAGACAGTTCGGCGGCCATGCGGGCGGTGGTCGTGCCCGCCGTCATCCCGATGGAGGAACCGGCGTCGACCGAGAGGGCCGCGGTGCGTGCGATCGACTCCTTCTCGGGCGCGTTCATCGTGATCTTCGCGTCGAAACCGGGTTCGTCCGTCGTATGGCGGAATCGGAGGGTGGCACCTCCGTGGACCTTCTCGGCCAGACCGGCGGTGTCGAGGGCGTCGAGGTCGCGACGGACCGTCATCTCGCTGACGTCGAGTTCGCTGGCCAGTTCGGTCACCCGCACCGAGCCGTTGCGTCGCAGTTCGCCGAGGATGAGCTCTCGACGGTGGCGCGCGAGGGTTCGCCGTCCGAGGTGATGGGTGGACCCACCGGTGGAGGGCCGACCGTTGATTGGCTCAGGCATCACCCACAGCATGGAGCGGCGCTGGTTGGAAGTCAACAGAATCGAACATGTCCGTTCGTTGAACGGACACTTCCGTCGTCAGGGCGGTCACGACGCCCGTGCAGGTAAGGAGAATCGGTAGAGATTCCTCAAATTTTGGGCGTGTTGTTGATCGGTGTCGTCACGGAGGTGACGGAGGGTGGAACATGGACGACTGCCGTGATCTGTGCGAATTCGTTACAAAAAGAACAGGGTTCTTGACGGGAGACCGTGTCAGCAGGCAGACTCTCGTGAACCATTACCAACAAGGGGGGAATCACATGGGAGATATGGATCGTTCGGTGCTGACGTCGCAGGGCTTCCGCCCGAACCGACGCCAGTTCCTGATCGGCGCGGCGGGCGTGCTCGGCGCGGGAGCCTTCATGTCGAGTTGCGGCGGTTCGTCGTCGCTCTCGTTCGGCGCCCGTACCGTCGACGAGTCGCCCACCACTCAGCTGAAGGGCCTCATCTCGGCCTACGAGGCGGCATCGGGC
>RGGX01000162.1 GCA_010024485.1 Actinomycetota bacterium
AAACGAAGAGTTCGACGACACGCCAACCGAGATACAACACGAGGGCGACGACGAGGAGCTTGAAGTGCCACGGTGTCGTCTCCTCCTCGAGCACCTCGCGACGTCGACGGTCAGCCTCGCCAAGATCGGCACCGCAGGTCGGGCAGCGACCCTCGGTCGTCATCCCCGACGGGGTCAGGTACTTCGAGCACTCCTCGCACCAGGGCATCTCAGCCCTGCTTCTTGCGGATGCGCAGCTTGAGCGGCGTCGAACCGAAGCCGAAGGCCTCACGGATGCTGCGCTCCAGGTAGCGCACATGGTGCTGCGGGAGTTCCCGGTTCGCGAAGAGGGTGAACGTGGGCGGGTCGGTCGCGCCCTGCACTGCATAGAGCACACGGGCTCCGCCCGGTGCCGGTGATGCCTGTTGCGCAGCCGCGATCACCCGGTTCACGTCCTTGGTCGGGACGCGGCGGTGGTACTGCTCGATCGCTTCGGCGAGGACCGGTCGAAGGCGGTGTACCCCCTTTCCGGTGAGCGCCGAGATGCCGAGCACCGGTGCGTCGCCAAGGAAGGCGAGACGGCGCACGACATCAGCCTTGATCGTCGCGCGACGCTCCGCGTCGTCGATCGTCTCCCACTTGTTCAACATGACCACCACCGGACAGCCCGCGGCGTCGATGCGCTCCGCGAGGCGCTGGTCCTGGCCGGTCACGCCCTCGTTCGCATCGATCACGAGCAGCGCCACGTCGGCGTCGTCGATCGCCCGAAGCGCTCGAACGGCCGAGTAGTACTCGGCCGAGTCGTCGATCTTCGCCCGACGGCGCATCCCCGCGGTGTCGACGAACACGATGGGTCCATCCTCGGTGTCGACCCGTGTGTCCACGGCGTCGCGGGTGGTGCCCGCCATGTCGTGCACGACGGCCCGATCGTCCCCGACCAGGCGGTTGAACAGGGTGGACTTGCCGACGTTCGGTCGACCAACGATGGCCACCCGCGGCGGCGCCGGATCGCCGTCGGGCGTCTCGTGCGACTGCTCGGGCTCGAGCCAGGGCTGGACGACCGCGTCGGGAACGACTCCGAGGGGCCCGAGGCGTTCGAGGACCACGTCGAGGAGATCTCCGGCGCGGCGACCATGGAGAGCCGACACCGGGAGAGCATCCCCGAGGCCGAGTGCGAGGAACTCCCAGAGCTCCCGCTCCCGCTGGTCGTTGTCCGCCTTGTTGGCCACCACGAGGACCTCGGTGGGTGTCTTCCTCAACCAGTCGGCCACCGCCTCGTCCTCGCTGAGCACACCGACGGTGGCATCGACCACCAGCAACACCAGGTCGGCGTCGGCGACCGCCCGCTCGACCTGACGTGACACCTTCGAGTCGAGGTCGTCCCCTCCGGGCATCCATCCGCCGGTGTCGATCACCCGGAAGGGGACGCCGAGCCACTCGGCATCCATGGCCTTCCGGTCCCTGGTCACACCCGGTCGGTCCTCCACGATCGCCACCTGACCGCCGACGATCCGGTTGAACAGGGTCGACTTGCCGACGTTCGGCCGACCGACGACGACGACGGTCCCGACACGGTCCGGTGTGGGCTCGGTCTCATCGGTCATGTCAACGGTGTCCTTGGAGGGCGCGTCGGAGGGAGCGGCCGTCGGTCGGCACGATCTCCACATTGCGCGGCAGATCAACGCTACGTCCCCCGTCGAGGAAGCGGCCATCATCGCTCAGGCACACATCGGGCAGGAGGAACCGGTCGCCTTCGGGCTCATCGGCGAGCGTCCGCGCGACATCGTCGAAGGTCATGAGCCCGGTCACGCCGGTGTTCCCGCCGAAGAACCGGTTCTCCACCTCGATGACGCGGATGTCATCGCGACCGAGGTCATCGATGAGGGGTCGGATCACCTCGGCCCCGAGATGACCGGTCAGGACGGCGGTGCGGTCCGCCGTGGCGGAGGGTGCGCGCAGCTCCACGCGGGTCGTGGTGCGCAGACCGGTGTACGCCGCCGGGTTGGGAGGCAAGCCCTCACCGGTGTCCACCGAGACGAAGAATCCCCGTCGGGGCCCGGTGGCACCCGAGCTGATGCCGAGGAACTCCGACTCAAAGGTCCGGGCCATACCCACACCGTCCTCGTGCATCTCACAGCCCTCGTAGTGCTCGATGGGGGGAAACGGGAGGTTCGCGCGGAGGTAGTACTCGTCGGCGAGATGCACCACGCGCCGTCCGAACACCGAGCGGTACGCCTCCTGCCAGGCCGAGACCGTGTCGACCACCGCCCGCGCCTCGGTCACGGTGTGTTCGCGCATCGAGGTCTCCGGGTTGAACCTCGAGACGCCGAGCGGCACCACCGCGATCGTGGCGAGCTCGGGGAAGCGGTCGAGGAGACCAGCGAGGGTGTCATCGAGGTGTGTGCCGTCGTTGACCCCCGGGCACACCACGATCTGGGCGCGTACCTCGATCCCGTGGTCCAGCAGGGCACGGAGCCACCGGAGACTCATCGCCCCGCGCCGGTTCTTCAACATCTGTGAACGCAGGGTGCCCTCGGTGGCGTGGATGCTGACGTGCAGTGGGGACAGACGCTCGGTGACCACCCGTTCGAGATCCGCCTCGGTGAAGCGCGTCAGGGTCGTGAAGTTCCCGTAGAGGAAACTGAGGCGGTAGTCGTCGTCCTTCAGGTAGAGGCTGCGCCGCATGCCCTTGGGGAGCTGGTGGATGAAGCAGAACTCGCAGTGGTTGTCGCAGGTCCGGACCCGATCGAAGACGGCCGAGTCGACCTCGATCCCCAGGGGCGCCCCCTCCGCCTTGGCGACCCGAGCCTC
>RGGX01000163.1 GCA_010024485.1 Actinomycetota bacterium
GGATGGCTGACCGAGCACGGCCTCACGACCGAGGCGCAGATCGCACCCGGTATCGAACATGCGGCGCACTGCGCCGGCAAGCAACTGATCGGCGACTCCATCTACACGAGGTGCCCAGATCCCGCTCTCGATGCGTCCGCGGCGAGCCTGGTGGGGTGACCGGACGGTACCCGGCCAGGTCGTAGGTGGTCGTGGTGTCGTTCACCGCCGTTGAGCGCACCGCCGTTGAGCGGTTGTCGACAACCGGTACAAATCACTCTGGTGACCGTCAGCCACGTTCTCGATACTCAAGACGTGGAGGAAAGGTCTGTGCCCGGATTGTGAGCGGTGAACGTTGGACCGCGAGCGACCTCGCGTGGGCGCTGACGTTGGTCATCGTCGGCGGTTCCATTGTCGGTTTCGCCGAGACGACGTCGACCGCGTTGGAAGATGTGGTTTCCCTGCCGCCGTGGGTTCCGAGTGCGCTCGCGACGCTGCTCATGGTGGCGTTTCCCGCAGCACAGGCGATACGAGTGGTTCGGGCCGGTTCAACGGAGGGCCTCGGTCCCACCGCCTGGATCTTGATCATGTGGTCATCGATCGCTTGGGGCACCTACGGCGTCGTCGCCGCCGACTACTACATGCTGACCGCCAACGTCGTCGGCGCCCCATTCGTGGTCACGGTGATCACGAGACTCTTCCGAGATGGGCGCATCTCACGCGGCACCCTGGTTCGAGCAGTCGTTGCGGTTGCTGCGTCGATGACGGTGATCTCTCTCGGCGGGGAGACGGCGGGCTTCGTTGCTCTGCTGTCCATCACCGTGCTGATCTCGGTGTCGATGCTGCAGGCGGTTATCGGTGATCCGTCAACCGCGGGACTCTCGCTGATGAGCGTCGGTGCTTCGATTCTCGCCCAGGGGTTCTGGGTGGTCTACGCCCTCACCGAGGGATCCCGCACGATTCTCTGGCATGCCTCAGTGGTCATTGCCGTCAACACCCTTGTCGTCGCGGTAGCGCGTTCCCGTCGCAGAGCTTCCTGACGGACTGGGCGCTGGAGACCAGCGCTGCACTCACCGACTGGTGTCTAAGGGTCGGCAGGGCTGTCTTCCGTGCCTCCGATGAGACCTCCCCAGGATCCGGGTCCTTTGTCGCTGATGTGCCCGTCTCTCAACGAGTCCAAACGACTGGTGCCGTCGACAATTTGGTCGAAGAGTTCGTCTCGATGCTCCTCGGAGAACCACTCCCCCACGGTTGTCGCTCCCCGGTCGACGAGGTCCTCGACCTCTCCTTCGTCGCGCGTGGGGAACACCTCGGACAGTCCGGCAATCAGGCCATCTTGCGCCTTGTCGATCCATTCGTTCGCAACGGACGGTTCGTTGTAGATCTGAACTCCGACCGCTGTGGCGGCCACGACGACGGCAGCCCGGATCGTTCTGGCTCCGGTCCGGACGACCAGCGCGGTCACGCCGAGCCCACCCAGTGTGGCAACGGAGATCGGGAAGGCGAGATCCACGGCGATCAGCCCTCCAGGGTGGGGAACAACACCACGATTTCGGTTCGTCGGTTCTTCGCTCGTCCCTCAGGGGAGTCGTTGTCGGCACGCGGGACGGTGTCCGCCCTGCCGACAGCCGCGAGTCTGGCCGGGTCGAGATCCTCGAGGGTGAGCATGGCGCGCAGCACGTTCGTGGCTCGCGCTGTCGACAGCTCCCAGTTGCTCGGGAACTCGGTGTTTCCGACCGGACGGTTGTCGGTGTGCCCTTCAACCTCGACCTGGTTGTCAACGGTGTCGGCGAGCACGTCGGCCACGACTCGAACGATGTCCTGCGCCTCTTCTGAGAGTTCGGCCCGGCCTGACGCGAACAGGGTCTGGTCGGCGAGGCGGACAACGACGCCGCGTTGATCGAGTTCGACGGCGTAGTCGTCCTCGTCGAGGTGCACCCCGAGAGCCTCATCGAGTTTGGCGACGAGATCCTCAGCTTCGGCGACGGTGACAGACAGGAAGTCCTCCTCCAACTCCTCGATGTCGGCGTTGGTGTCATCGGTCGGCGGAGCGGTGCGCGATCGACTAGGCACTCTGCTTCAGCTCGTTCGGGTCGAAGGACTCGCGTGCGGCGGCAGGGAGGAACACCACGAGTTTCTCGCTCAGGCTCCGCGGGTTGACGCCCCGTTGGATGGCAAGCACCCCTTCGACCTGCATCTCCTTGAGTGCCATCACCGACCCGACGTTCCTCTCCATCTTCGAGGCGATGGGCTGGAAGAGGAAGTTGGCGAGGAAGACCCCCCAGAGGGTGGTGACGAACGCGACAGCGAGCGCGGGTCCGAGAGCGGAGGGGTCGGACAGGTTGCCGAGCATGTCGATGAGCCCGACGACGGTTCCGAACACGCCGAACGCTGGGGCGTAGCCGGCGGCCTTCGTCCAGAAACCCTGGGCTGCCGCCTCGTCTTCAGCGGTGCGGGCGAGTTCGAGTTCGAGGATCTCGCGGGTTTCAGCCGGATCGGTGCCGTCGACGACGAGCTGGATGCCTCGCGCGAGGAACGGGTCCTCGATGCCCTCGATCTCCTTGTCGAGCGCGAGCACACCTTCCTTCCGGGCCTTGTCGGCCATGGTGGTGATCTGTGCGATGACCGGGGCGAGGTCGGTCTTCGGACTGGAGATCATGGTCTTGATGCCGGCTTTCAGTCCGGTGGTCATGTCTGACAACGATCCGGAGGCGAAGGTCGCGAGGATCGATCCGCCGAAGACGAGGAGCACTGAACCCGGGTCTCCGAAGAAGATGCTGACCGGGGCCATGCCTCCCATGAACATGACGC
>RGGX01000164.1 GCA_010024485.1 Actinomycetota bacterium
ATGTCGGAACCGTCGGCGTTGTCGACCATCACGCTCCTGACCATCCGTAGGCGCTTCGTGCGAGCGAACGGCCCGATCCGCGCTCGCAGCTCCACCTCCCAGGCCGGTCCCCCGCCGGGGTCATCGACGGTCCCGGCGACCGGGCGGGCCATGGCGACGATGTCGAGCCATTCGGCGTACGAGGCCAGGTCACCGAGGACGGCGACGACGTCGGACCGCGGCGCGTCGACGTCGATCGATTCCTCAAGGTCCATCACGATGACACCGGTGATCCCGACTAGCCGCGCCGTCGCAGCCCGAAGGCGCGGGCGAGGAGCGATGACCTGATCTCCGACTCGGGCTCCTCCTGCGCTGACGTCGGGGCCCACGAGGGCCGAGCGGTGGCTGACTGATCGCGCTGATCGCTCTCATCGGGCGCGTCACTGCTGGCGGGTTGCTCCTCGACGGCGTCGGACCGGTCGCCCGCCAGACGGAGTTGCTCAGCGCTGTCGACCGATGCTCTCCGACTCGTCCGTCGAGCCGGGGCCAGTTCCGGAGATGTCTCGGTCGGCGGTCGGAACAGACGCAGGGTGGGATCTCGTCGATCATCGAGCGTCCAGCCCCGAGGCACGACAAGACGATCGGCGTGCCGCTGGCAGATGACACCGCCGTCGGTGTCCGGTTCGCTCTCGAGGGGCGCCATCCAGAACACGAGACGCTCCGGCACCATGCGGTAGACGAGCGCTCCAGGTGCCGAACATCCCGGCCGGTCGCACTGCCTTCCCACGGGGGCGAACCGTAGTCCGCCCTCCGCGGGGAGGTGGCTCCGAGTGGGCGATACGGGCCTCGATCCCATGACCTCCACGGTGTGAACGTGGCGCTCTTCCAACTGAGCTAATCGCCCGGAGGACGGCACGTTACCAACCGATCGACGGGTCACGCACCGCCTCAGGGGCGCGGTGAGAGGCAGGCGCGACCGAGCCCGAGGCGGTCGAGATGGCTGAGGGTCGTCAGCGGGCAGTCCTGATCGGTCGGTATCAGAGCCTCCACGACGAGCTCACCGGGCTCCAGGGTGCACGGCACCTCCCGGGCGAACGAGTCGCGGTCCACCTCCGCGCACGATCCGGTGCGCAGGATGCCGTCGACCTCCCCCTCGGCCTCCGGCGAACTCGTGAGGGCACCGACCAGCACCACGATGGCCCCGAGGAGGGCCAGCACGACGACGAACCGCCACGGGAAACGCGCCGGCGTCGCCGGCGGCATGTGGGCCGGCGGAGTCGGCGGTCGGTGGACCCCGTACTCCCCCGACGCGGAGGTTCGCGGCTCGGCCCCGGCCCGGTCGTAGAGGGCGCGTCGGCCAGGATCGGAGAGCACCCGATACGCCTCGTTGAGTTGGGCCATCTGGGTGCTCGAACCCGCTCCGGCGCTGTCGGGGTGCAGCCTCCTCGCCTCCCGTCGATAGGCGGTGCGGATCTCGTCCTGACCCGCCCCGCGACCGACGCCAAGCACCGAGTAGTGGTCCTCGGCCATCAGTAGCCGGCTCGCCGGTCGACGATGCCCTTGAGCGACTGACCGCGACAGAAAGCGCGCACGTTGTCGCGGATGCGTGGACCGAGGCAGGGCTCGCGCATGTCGGGGGTGTTGCCGATGTGGGGAGTGATCACACAGTTGTCGAGTGACCAGAGCGGATGGTCCGCGGGGAGGGGTTCGGGATCGGTCACGTCGAGGCCGGCTCCGGCGATCGAACCGGTCTCGAGGGCCTCGACGAGAGCGCCGGTGTCGACCAGCCCGCCGCGCGACACGTTGATGAGCCAGGCGTCGGGGGACATCATCGCCAACTCGTCCGGCCCGATGAGACCCCGCGTCGCCTCGGTGAGCGGGGCGGCCAGAACGACGACCAGGGCGTCGGCGAGAGCCTC
The DNA here is from genome assembly GCA_010024485.1 of Actinomycetota bacterium. Classification (GTDB taxonomy): domain Bacteria; phylum Actinomycetota; class Acidimicrobiia; order Acidimicrobiales; family Ilumatobacteraceae; genus Casp-actino5. Next base: position 1,899 of record RGGX01000164.1, read on the forward strand.
GACGAGGTGGTCCGGGGAGACGACGAGATCGGCTCCGGCGACCGGTTCGTCGGAGCGTCGCACCACGGTGGTCCGACAGTCGAAGGGGGCGAGGAGTTCGAGGAACGCCCGCGCGATGCCACCACCGCCGACGACGGTCACGCGTTCCCCGTGCAGTCCCCGTCCCGAGGGCTCGACCCAACGCCGCTCCCTCGCGTATCGGTGGGTGCTCCGCAGCCCGCCGAGGGCGAGCGCGAGAGCGAGTTCGGCGACCGGCTGGGAGTAGGCGCCCTTGCCGCACGTCCACACACGCTCGTCGTCGATGAGCGCCAGATAGTCCTCCACCCCGGCGAAGGGGAGTTGCACCCATTCGAGGGTGGGCCGACGCTCCACCCATTCACCGAGTTCGCGCACCGCCGATGCATCGGCCCACACCAGGGCATCGGCCTCACCCAGGGGGACCACCTCAGCACCACCCTCGCGCACGGCCGCCTCGACCCACGCGGGCGCACCGACGGGTCCTACCGCGACGCGCCGGACGGCGGGCGTCGTCACGACAGGTCGACCATCACGTGCTTGATGCGCGTGTAGTCGTCGAGCGCGTACGAGGACAGGTCCTTGCCGTACCCCGACTTCTTGTACCCGCCGTGGGGCATCTCGGCGACGAGCGGGATGTGGGTGTTGATCCAGACGCATCCGAAGTCCAGGCGGCGCGCCATGCGCATCGCCCGACCGACATCACGGGTCCACACACTCGACGCCAGTCCGTACTCGACCCCGTTGGCCCAGCGGACGGCCTCGTCCTCGTCGGAGAAGGGCTGCACGCTGATCACCGGCCCGAAGACCTCGCGCTGGCTCATCTCGTCATCCTGCGCGAGATCGGCGACGACCGTGGGCTCGAAGAAGAAGCCG
>RGGX01000165.1 GCA_010024485.1 Actinomycetota bacterium
CGATCGTCCGACGCCCCCGCCGTTCAGGGGCTCGATCAGTGGAGCGAGGAGGCCACGATGTCGTTGACGACGGCGCCAGCGCGCACGTTGAGCCCCGCGGCGAGGTCCGGCGGAAGCTCGTCGCCGTCGGAGGAGTCGACGAGACGGGCGATGTAGGGGAGGGTGGCGTTGGTCAACGCGAGGGTCGAGGTGTGGGGGACCGCCCCCGGCATGTTGCCGACCGCGTAGTGGATGACACCTCGATCGACGAACGTTGGGGCTGAGTGCGTGGTCTCCCGTGTGGTGGCCACGCAACCTCCCTGGTCCACCGCGACGTCGACGATGACTGAGCCGGGTTGCATGTTGGAGACCATCTCCTCGTCGACCACGACCGGTGCGCGATCCCCGGCGACGAGGACGGCGCCGACGACGAGGTCGGCCGCGGCGACGGCCCGCGCGATCGACCCGCGGTTCGCGGCCGCTGTGGTGACGCGACCGCGGTACGTCTGGTCCGCCCAACGGAGTCGATCGAGGTCGCGGTCGATGACGACGACCTCGGCCTCGAGGCCGGCCGCCATCCGCGCCGCGTTCCAGCCGACGTTCCCCGCGCCGATGACGACCACCCGGCCCGGTCGTACCCCCGGGGAGCCGCCGAGGAGCACCCCCCGTCCACCGTGGTGGGCGGCGAGGAAGTGGGCGCCCATCTGGGTGGCGAGCCGACCGGCGATCTCGCTCATCGGGGCGAGCAGTGGCAGGGCGCCGTGTCGATCGGTCACCGTCTCATAGGCGAAGGCGGTGCAACCCGCGGCGGTGAGGGCATCGGACACCTTCGGGTAGGCGGCGAGGTGCAGGTAGGTGAACAGCGTCAGATCGGGACGTAGGTGGTCGAACTCGGCGGCCTGGGGCTCCTTGACCTTCACGACGAGGTCACAGGCCCAGGCCTCCGCGGCGCTGCCGACGATCACCGCGCCGACCTCCTCGTAGGAGGTGTCGTCAAACCCGGCGCCGCTTCCCGCGCCGCTCTGGACCCGCACCTCGACCCCGCGCGCCGCCAATTCGACGACACCGTCCGGGGTCAGCGACACGCGGTGCTCGTCCGTCTTCGTCTCGGCGGGAACGCCGAGGGTCCTGATCGTGCTCATGCGGTCAGTGTGCGCCCACCATCGCCGAGGATGTCGGCCGTTCATGGGCAAGAATGCCCTCATGGCACAGGAGAACACGAGTTTTGACCGCTTAGACCGTCGAATCCTTGATGAACTGTCCGATAACGGCAGGATGACGTGGCGAGAGTTGGGTGAGGCGGTGCATCTCGCACCGACCTCGGTGGCCGATCGCGTGCGCCGTCTGGAGCGCGACGGTGTGATCACCGGCTATCGCGCGGTCATCGACCCCGGGTCCGTCGGGCGGTCGCTCCGAGCGGTGGTCAACCTTGCTCTCGCGCCCGGTGCGTCAGCCGAGGAGTTCGAACTCAGGCTCGCGGAGCGCGACGAGGTGGTGTTTGCCGCCTACGTGACCGGCACCGCGGACTACACCGTCGTCGCCGAATGCACGGACGCCGAGGGCCTCGACGACCTCGTACGATGGCTGCGGGCCGATCTCGGCGTGGCGCGGACCGAGAGCAGCCTGATCCTCCGAGTGGTCGTCGGTGACTGAGCGTCACATTCGATGGGGCGGTTCTGCTACACAACGTCCATGAGCAGCTCCAACGGGGACACCTTCAGAAACTTCATCGGTGGCGAGTGGTGCGACAGCGCGGACGGTGCGACCTCCTCGGTGGTCGATCCGTCGACCGGAGAGGAGTACGCGCGGGCGGTGGTCTCCGGACCGGCGGACGTCGACCGCGCGATGGGTGCCGCCGAAGCGGCGTTCGAGAGCTGGCGAGACACCACCCCGTCTGAGCGCTCGCTCGCGCTGATTCGGATCGCTGACGCCATCGAGGCACACGGCGACGAGCTGATGTCGATCGAGTCGCGCAACTGTGGCAAGCCGTACGCGGTGCATCGTGGAGAGGAGATCGGCCCGATGGCCGATCAGATCCGATTCTTCGCCGGCGCCGCCCGGCACCTTGAGGGGCGCGCCGCCTCGGAGTACATGGCGGGTATGACCTCGATGATCCGCCGTGAGCCGGTTGGGGTCTGCGCGCAGGTGGCCCCGTGGAACTATCCGATGATGATGGCGGTGTGGAAGTTCGCCCCGGCCATCGCCGCTGGGAACACCGTGGTGCTGAAGCCGAGCGACACCACGCCGGCGTCCACCACCCGACTCGCGGAGATCGCCGCCGAGTTCCTTCCCGCCGGAGTGCTCAACGTCATCTGCGGTGACCGCGACACCGGTCGGGCCATGGTCGAGCATGAGACCCCGGCGATGGTCTCGGTGACCGGCTCGGTGCGAGCGGGACAGGAGGTCGCCGCTGCCGCATCGTCGAGCCTGAAGCGCGTTCACCTCGAACTGGGTGGCAAGGCCCCCGTCGTCGTCTTCGATGACGCCGACCTGGAGAGCGCGGCCGAGGGCATCGCGACCGCGGGGTACTTCAACGCTGGTCAGGACTGCACGGCGGCGACCCGTGTGCTCGCCTCGCCGCGGGTCTACAACGACCTCGTCGAGGCGCTCGCGGAGCAGGCCCGCACGGTCGGGGTCGGCACACCCGAACGCGAGGACATCCTGCTCGGACCGGTGAACAACGCGAATCAACTCGCGCACGTGAGTGGCTTCATCGACCGGTTGCCCGATCACGCCCGCGTGGTCACCGGCGGGAACCGCATCGGGGACAGCGGGTTTTTCT
>RGGX01000166.1 GCA_010024485.1 Actinomycetota bacterium
GGACGTCCTCGACGATCCAGCAGGGTCTCATCGCTCGGACACCGCGCGGTCGGGTCGCGATGCCGTCGGCCTACCAACATCTCGAGCTCGAGGTTCCGTCCGACCGGGATCCCGCCCTCTTCGACTGAGCGATGGAGGTCGGAAGCGCGGACGACTCCGCCCTCAGCGCAGACGAGTTCGACTACGAGCTGCCTCAGGAGCTCATCGCTCAGGAGCCCGTCGAACCCCGTTCCGCCGCTCGACTCCTCGTCGACCGGGGCGCCTCGAGCCCCCTCCACGCGACCATGGCCTCACTGCCGGAGCTGGTCGGGCCCGGTGATCTCATCGTGGTCAACGACACGCGTGTGCTCCCCGCGAGGCTCCATCTCACCAGATCGACCGGGGGGAAAGCCGAGGTGCTCCTCCTCGAGCTGGTGGAAGGCCACCGGTGGCGCGCCCTCGCGCGACCCGGGCGCAAGCTCCGCGCCGGTGAACTCCTCCACGACGACGGAGGCCGGGAGGTCGTGACCGTGCTCGGTCGCGACGCTGAGGACGACGGCGTGTTCATCGTGGATCTGATGGTCGACGCCGACGCGCTCGAGCAGGTCGGTGAGATGCCGCTCCCGCCGTACATCACGGCCCCGCTGCGCGATGCCGAGCGGTACCAGACGGTCTACTCCCGGCGAGCGGCGAGCGCTGCAGCGCCGACGGCGGGGCTCCACTTCACCGACGAGCTCATGGCCAAGGTCGAGGACCGCGGGGCGCGGATCGAGCGCGTGGAACTGGTGGTCGGCCTCGACACCTTCCGACCACTCGCCGTCGATGATGTCCGCGACCATCGAATGCACTCAGAGCACTTCGTCGTTCCGCGGGAGGTCATGGAGGCGTCGGAGTCCGCTTCGCGGGTCATCGCCATCGGAACGACCGCGACGAGGGCGCTGGAGACCGCGGGCGCGACCGGCCGACTCTCGGGGCGCACCGACATCTTCATCCGACGGGGGCACCGCTGGAGCACAGTGGACCTCATGCTCACGAACTTCCACCTGCCGCGGACCACCCTCCTGGTCATGATCGACGCCTTCATCGGGTCCCGTTGGCGCGCGCTCTACCAGGAGGCGATCAGCGAGGGGTACCGGATGCTGTCCTTCGGGGACGCGATGCTCCTCGATCGGCGGGCTCAGTAGCCTGAGCGCGTGTTCCCGGTCGAATTCACGGTCCTCGCCCGTGACGGCTCGGCGCGCACCGGCACGGCGCGAACGGCACGAGGTGACTACACCACACCACTGTTCATGCCCGTCGGCACCCGGGGCGCCGTCAAGTACCTGAGCGCCGACGACTACGCGCGCCTCGGCGCGAGGATCGTGCTCGGCAACACCTACCACCTCATGTTGCGTCCGGGTGCCGAAGTCGTCCGGGGGCTCGGCGGGCTGGGTGCCTTCAGTGGCTGGGATGGACTGACCCTCACCGACTCCGGCGGCTTCCAGGTGTTCTCCCTCGAGCCACAGGTCGACGACGACGGGGTCACCTTTCGCAGCGTCTATGACGGTGATCGGCATCGCTTCACCCCGGAGACGGCGGTGGAGGTGCAGGAGGCGCTCGGAGCGGACATCCAGATGGTGCTCGACGTCTGCCCGCCGCTCCCGAGTCCACCGGAGGAGATCCGGCTCGCCCTCGAGCGAACGTCCGCGTGGGCCGCGAGGGCACGCTCGGCCCACCGTCGAGAGGACCAGTCGCTGTTCGGCATCGTCCAGGGCGGGGTGAGTGCGTCGATGCGCGCCGAGAGCGCTCGTCGCACGGTCGAGCTCGACTTCGACGGCTACGGAATCGGCGGTCTGTCGGTGGGGGAGACGCGCGAGGAGATGCTCCCCGCCCTCGCGGCCGCCATCGAACATCTCCCTGAGGACCGACCCCGCTACCTCATGGGGGTCGGAGACCCGGCTTCGATGGTGGAGGCCATCGGGCTCGGCGTCGACCAGTTCGACTGCGTCCTCCAGACCAGGCTCGGGAGGCACGGGACCGCGCTGACCTCCGCCGGTCGGCTGCAGCTCTCCAACGCGGTGCACGCCCGCTCCGATGAACCGATCGACCCATCCTGCGGGTGCGAGGTGTGCCGAAGGCATTCACGGGGGTTCATTCGGCACCTCCTGAAGACGGGTGAACCGACAGCCTCGCGCCTGGTCAGCCTCCACAATGTGGCCTGGACCCTGCAGCTCATGGAGGACTCCCGAATGGCGATCGAGGCGGGGCGCTTCGATGCCTTCCGTCGTGCTGTGCTCGATGTCTGGGAGTGACCGGGGCGAACGCGTCGCGTCGTCGGTAGGCTCCACGGCCGCATGACAGCCTTGATCACACTCCTCGCCCAGGAGAGCAACTCCGGTGCCGCAGCCGTGCAGTTCGTCATCCTCCTGATGGTTCCCGTTGCCCTCTACTTCTTGATGATCCGCCCGCAGCGGCGTCGGATGCGTGAGACCGCAGCCCTCCAGGCCTCGCTCACCGTCGGCGACGAGGTGATCACGAACTCGGGTATCTACGGCTTCATCACCGCCGTCGAGGACGACCTCTTCTGGCTCGAGGTCGACGAGGACGTGCAGATGCGGGTCGCCCGCGCCGCGATCCAGGGTCGCGCCCCCTCCACCCGGACCGCTGAGGAGTCGGACGACTCGTGAACCGCCGGGCCCTGTGGGGCTCGCTGATCGGCTTCGTCCTGGTGGTCGCGGCCCTGCTCGGCGTGAACCTCGCCACCGAGAACCA
>RGGX01000167.1 GCA_010024485.1 Actinomycetota bacterium
CGCCGGGCGACCACTCACTGCGTGGCCGATCTGCCGCTGTGGTTCCGCTTCGCGATGGGCCCCTACATGCTCGGCTACCACCTCGCGCACCATGTCGATGCCGGGGTGCCCTTCAGGAGCCTGCCGCGGTACCACCGCGCCCTCGTGGACTCGGGCTACATCACCGAGGAGTACGCCTACCGGAGCTACCCGGAACTGTGGCGAGCACTCGCCGCCGAACCCTCCTGATTTCCCCTACACGGATAGTGCTAATTATCCGGCGCACTCCTAGGATCTGAGCCATGTCGTCCGATCCAGCCCCCAACGATCAGCCGCTGTTCAGCGTGGTGGGGCTGCGGGCGAAGCCGACCGTCGAAGCCGGGGCTCCCGCGGCATCCGAGATCCTCCGCGGACTCGACCTCACCGTCCGCTCCGGCGAGGTGCACGCGATCATGGGCCCGAACGGTTCCGGCAAATCCACCCTCGGCAACACGCTCCTCGGCTCCCCCGAGTACGAGATGACCGCCGGCACGATCGAACTGCGCGGCGTCGACATCTCCGAGTGGAGCCCCGACGAGCGGGCCCGCGCCGGTGTGTTCCTCGCCTTCCAGTACCCGCAGGAGATCCCCGGGGTGTCCGTGATCCAGTTCCTCCGGCAGGCGCTCTCTGCCCGGAAGGGCATCGACCTCTCCGTCCTCGAACTCCGACTCGCCGCCATCGAGTGGATGGAACGCCTCGGCATGGACTCCTCCTTCGTCGATCGCTACCTCAACGAGGGATTCTCCGGAGGCGAGAAGAAGCGCAACGAGGTCATGCAGATGGCCATCCTCGAACCCGAGGTCGCCATCCTCGACGAGACCGACTCCGGACTCGACATCGACGCGCTCCGGATCGTCGCCAAGGGCATCCACGAGGTCCGCGAGGATCGCCCCGAGATGGGTGTTGTGCTCATCACCCACTACCAGCGCCTGCTCGACGAGGTGCGCCCCGACCACGTGCACATCCTCGTCGACGGCCGGATCATCACGTCCGGGGGCATGGAGCTCGCCGAGGAACTCGAGCGGTCCGGTTACGAGTCGTTCCGGGCGGGGGTGTGACCGCGTGACCCCGACGGCCGTGGCCCCTCCCGACTGGGAGCGCATCCGCGCCGACTTCCCCGTGCTTCGGCGCGAGATCGACGGCCGACCGATCGTCTACCTCGACTCGGCCAACACCTCCCAGAAGCCCGAACCGGTGATCGAGGCGATGGCCTCGTTCATGCGCGACGGCTACGCCCCGATCAACCGCAGCGCCTACCGCCTGGCCGCGGCGGCCACCGACGCCTACGAGGGAGCTCGGGCCAAGGTGGCCCGCTTCATCAACGCCGCGCGACCGGAGGAGGTCGTGTTCACCCGCAACGCGACCGAGGCCCTCAACATGGTGGCGCAGTCCTGGGGCAGGGCGAACCTCTCCCCCGGCGACGCGGTGGTGCTCTCCCACATGGAGCACCACGCCAACATCGTCCCCTGGCAGATGCTGGCCTCCGACATCGGCATCGAGTTGCGGTTCATCCCGCTCACCGACGACGGCCTCCTCGACCTGAGCGACCTGTCCGATCTGCTCGACGGCGCGAAGGTGCTGTCGGTCACCGCCATGAGCAACGTGCTCGGCACGATCAATCCGGTGGAGCGACTCGTGACGGCAGGACGCGAGGCCAGCTGCATGGTCATGATCGACGCCTGCCAGTCGGTGCCGCACGGCGTCACCGATGTGCAGGCCTGGGGAGCCGACTTCGTAGCGTTCTCCGGTCACAAGATGCTCGGACCCTCCGGCATCGGGGTGCTCTGGGGCTCCTCGGCGTGCCTCGACGACCTGCCGCCGTTCATCGGTGGCGGCAACATGATCGACGACGTCCGGCTCGACGGCTTCACGTGCGCCCCCGTGCCGGCGAAGTTCGAGGCCGGAACCCCCGCCATCGTCGAGGCCGTCGGTCTCGGCGCGGCGGTCGACTACCTCGAGTCGATCGGTATGGCGAACGTGCGTCAGCATGAGATGTCGTTGACGCGCTACGCGATCGACAGCCTGCGCAACCGCTACGGCGATGACGTCGTGATCCATGGCCCCGACAACGTCGAAGTGCGCGGCGGCGTGCTCTCCATCGCCTTCCGTGACATCCATCCCCACGATCTGTCGCAGGTGCTCGACGAGAGCAACGTCTGCGTGCGCGCCGGCCACCACTGCGCCAAACCCCTCATGCGACTCCTCGGCGCCAATGCGACCGTTCGCGCCAGCCTGTACGTCTACAACGACCGAAGCGATGTCGATGCGCTCGTCGAGGGCCTCGACGGAGCCTCAGATATCTTCGGCCTCTGACCCCTGACACGAGGTACACGCGATGCCCGGACTCGAAGACCTCTACCGAGAGATCATCCTCGACCACTACAAGAACCCGCGGAACCGCGGTGACCTGCCGGAACCGGCGATCAGCGTCGAGGGTCACAACCCGCTGTGCGGTGACGAGATCACCCTCTACCTCGACGTCGATGACGACGTGATCCGCGACGTCAAGGTGTCCGGCCAGGGCTGCTCGATCTCCCAGAGTTCCGCCTCGATGATGACCCAGGCCGTCATCGGCCGGCCGATCGACGAGGTGCGCGCCGTCATCCGCCGTTTCAAGTCGATGATGGACATCACCGAGGAGGGGTCCGAGGTCGAGGACGCCGACGTCTCACTGGGCGATCT
>RGGX01000168.1 GCA_010024485.1 Actinomycetota bacterium
GTGCACATCTCCCGTCCGGGGAGGAACACCCGTCGACCGTCGCCCTCACCGGCAGCCGCGAGATCCCTCCGCAGCGCGGAGTTCGCGGCCACACCGCCGCCGAGCACGATCCCGGTGGCACCGATCTCGGCTGCCGCCCGTCGTGTCTTGTCGACGAGCACATCGACCACCGCGGCCTGGAAGGAGGCGGCGACGTCGCGCGAGTCGACGTCGGGGTGGCGTCGGACGTGGTTGACCACCGAGGTCTTCAGGCCACTGAAGCTGAAGTCGAACCCGCCGTCGGACATCGCCCGCGGGAACCGGATGGCCTCGGGGTCACCCTCGGTGGCCGCCCGGTCGATCGCCGGCCCACCGGGGTAACCGAGGTCGAGGTAGCGCGCCACCTTGTCGAAGGCCTCACCGGCGGCATCGTCGATCGTCCCGCCGAGCAGTCGGTAGTCGCCGTGTCCGGTCATCTCGATGAGCAGGGTGTGTCCTCCCGAGACCAGCAGCACCACGAGGGGGAACTCGAGGGAGTCATCCTCGAGGAAGGCCGAGTACAGGTGGGCCTCGAGGTGGTTCACCCCGACGAAGGGCACGCCCCAGGCGAGCGAGAGGCACTTCGCCGCCGACACTCCGACCAGGAGGGCGCCGATGAGCCCCGGTCCGACGGTGCACGCCACCGCGTCGATGCGACGGGGGTCGACGCCCGCGGATGCGACCGCCTCGCGCACCACCGGGTTGATCTGCTCCAGGTGGGCGCGTCCGGCGACCTCGGGGACCACTCCGCCGAAGCGGGCGTGGAGATCGATCTGACTGGAGACGACACTCGAGACGACGTCGGTGCCTCCCATGACCAGGGCCGCCGCCGTCTCGTCACAGCTCGTCTCGATCCCGAGGACCAGGGTGTCCGAACCCACATTCACGCGGAGACACCCCCCTCGAGCCGATCGAGCAACGCGTCGTAGCCGGGCTCCCCGATGTCGTGGCACCACATGACGACGGCATCCTCCCCCTGCTCGTAGTAGCCACGGCGGATCCCGGCTGGACTGAAGCCGAACCCGCGGTAGAGCGCCTGCGCGCCGATGGCCGAGGCCCGCACCTCGAGCGTCCATGCGCTGACCCCCCTGCGCCTCGCCTCCCGGCCGAGACCGACCAGCAACCGCGTGGCGACACGACAGCGGCGACGCTCGGGATCGACGACGACGTTGGTGATGTGCGCCTCCGAGCCATCGGTGCCCGGCACGACCCACAGACCGGCGTAGCCGATCAGCCGCCGCCCCTCGACAGCGGCGAGGTAGGTCCGCCCTCCAGCGCCGACCTGATCCAGTTCGGAACGGAACACCGAGCGCGACCAGCCCGTCGGGTACGCCTCCCGCTCGAGCTCCACGGCGCGCGCGATGTGTCGACGGCCCATGCCGACCGTCCGCAGTCGACCACGCACCGCAGGGATGCCGAGCAGGCTCACGCGCGTACCTCCCGGGTCTCCCAGTTGATCTCCGCATCGGGTCGGCGCAGGTACAGCGGTGCGACCCCATCGGCGTCCACCCACTCCTCGCGGAGCGCCCGCCCGACAGCGACCGTCACCAGCGTGGGGGCCGACGGGTGGCGAACCGGCATGAGCGAGCAGTCGGCGCCCTCCAGAAGGGCGTCGGTGTGCCGGTGGGCGCCGTCACCGAGGCACACCGCGCGCTGGCCGCGCTCACCGAGGGCCGCGAGCAGATCGTCGACCGAGCCGACCTGGGGCTCCTCGACTCGTCGCACGCCGCCGTCGTCGGAACGGTGCATCGACCAGAACACCTCACCCTTGCGCGCGTCGACCACCGGCACCACCAACCCCTGGTGCGCGACCGCCTCCTCGGCCAGCAGATCGAGGGAGGTGACCGGCACGACCGGCACCTCGAGCGCCATCCCGAGCGCCTTGGCGGAGGCGATACCCACGCGCATCCCGGTGAAGAGACCGGGGCCGATGTCCACCGCGATCGCGTCGAGATCGTCGAGTTCGACGCCGGCGTGACGACAGGCGAACTCGATCGACGGCGCGACGGTCTCCCCGTGTCGGCGACCGCGCTCGATGACCACCGAGGCGATGACCCCCTCTCGACCGCCGATGGCGACCCCCACCGATTCGGTCGCCGTCTCGATCGCCAGGATCAGCATGCCTCACCCCTGAAGACCCCGAGCCGCTCGCTAAGGCGATCCCACCTCGCCGCCCAGCGATCACCCCGCGCGGACAACTCGATGCACCGGACATCCTCGGAGTCATCGGGATCGCCCGGCTCGATGTGCACGGCCAGGTGTCCCGGCAGGTCGTCAGCGGTGACCTCACCCCACTCCACGATCACGATCCCGTCGAGCTCGGCCAACTCGGCGAGCGCGAGATCCGCGATCTCGGCGGTCCGATCGAGCCGGTACAGATCGGCGTGGTGCAGGGTGACGCCCTCGGCGGGGTGGCTGTTGACCAGCGTGAAGGTCGGCGAGGTGATGGGCTCGCGCACGCCGACAGCAGCGCCGAACCCCTGCGCGAACACCGTCTTGCCGGCCCCCATCTCCCCCGAGAGCAGCACGGTGTCACCGGCTCGGCAGAACCCGGCGACCACCGAGGCGATCTCGCGGGTCTCCTCGGCGTTCGACGAGTGGAGACGCATTCAGCCCCCGATGCTACGGCGGGGTACCCGATCCGAGATCCCGC
>RGGX01000169.1 GCA_010024485.1 Actinomycetota bacterium
AGAGATCGTGGTGGGGCGGATCGGTCCGGTCATCGGCGCCCACGCCGGGCTCGGCACCATCGGAGTCGCCTTCCAGACCCGGAACTGATTGACGGGCTCCACTCGGGGCCCGCAACTAGCGTGAGAGGCACTCATGTCCTCACCACCCGCATCCGAGGGTCCCGTCGACCACGCGGCCCGCGTCCTCGCCGACCGCTATCGGCTGGAGCGTCGCATCGGTCAGGGTGGGATGGCCGAGGTCTGGGTCGCCGTCGACGAGCAACTCGACCGACGCGTCGCCGTCAAGTGGTTGAAGCCGAACCTCGCGTCTGACGAGGTCGTGGCCGAGCGTTTCCGCCGAGAGGCGATCGCCGTCGCGCGGCTCAACCACCCGAACATCGTGACCGTGCACGACGTGTTCGAACACGACGGTCGTCAGGCCGTCGTCATGCAGTTGATCGAGGGACAGAGCCTCCGGCAGGTGCTCGACAACCGGAAGCGGCTCGGGCCCGAGTTGACCATCCACATCGGCGCGTCGGTGGCCGGGGCGCTCGATGAGGCACACCGCGCCGGTTTCGTGCATCGCGACGTCAAGCCGGGAAACATCCTCTTCACCCAGGACGGACGGGTGCTGCTCACCGACTTCGGTATCGCCAAGGCCCTCGACAAGATCGATGAGGACCTCACCAGCGACAACGTGATGATGGGGACCGCCAAGTACCTGGCTCCCGAGCAGGTGCGTGGCCACCGACTCGACGGCCGCGCCGACCTGTACTCACTCGGACTGGTCCTCTACGAGTGTCTCGCCGGCCGAGTGCCTTTCCTCGGCAACAACGACGCCGAGACCGCGCTCGCCCGACTGCAGCGGGACCCAACCGACCTCGCCCACCTCCGACCAACCCTTCCGCTCGGCCTCGTCAACCTGATCCACAAGACCCTCGCGCGGAATCCGAGCCACCGGCCCGCTGCGGGCGCTGACCTCCGCAAGGAACTCATCGCGGTCGACACCACCCCACCGCACATCGACGGAACCCCGGTCGAGCCGCCCCCGGTGCGCACCGAGCCCCACCGCGACGCCAACGGCTCCCCCGTCTCTCCGGTGGTGCCGGCCGATGAGCGCGCCACCGACCGGGTCCCGACGACCAATGCTGAACCGGTCACCGCCGATCGCGGTCCGTCCACCGCACCCGAGCCGGCCGCCGTGCCCCGCCGCGACGAGGTTCCAGCCGGACCGACCAACGACACCTCGACCATCCTCGGAGTGCCCCTGCCACCCAACTCGGGCCGCACCCTCGTGGTCGGGGGCCTCGTGCTCGCCGTGATCGCGACCCTCGCCGTCGTGCTGCTTCGGGAGCGCCCGCAGTCGGCCGACATCTCGCCGCTGCCCGAGGTGACAGCGGCGCCGATCGAAGTGGATCCCGGGCAACCGGTCCAACTCGACTCGGCCGCTGAACTCGCCGAGATGGACGAACCGGTGGCGGAGCTCGGCGCTCCGCAGGTGCGCGCATGGGATCCCTTCGGGGACAACAACTCCGAGAACGACGCACAGGCCGGCCTGGCCCTCGCCGACGACAGTCGCACGACCGCGTGGTCGACGGAGTGCTACGCCGACAAGTACATGGGCTCGAAGCTCGGAGTCGGACTCGTCCTGACCCTTCCGGCCACCTCCACCGGTCGACTCACCCTCGAGTCGCTCAACGCCCCGTTCCAGATCGATGTGATGTCGAGCATGGCCACGGAGGCGCCGACCGACATCAACAACTGGGCGATGGTCGGCGACACCTCCTATGACACCGAGCCGGGTCAGTTGGTGATCGACGTGACCGTGCCGGCGAGTCATCTCCTCATCTGGCTCAGGGAGCTCGGCCCCGACGACGCCTGCAGTCGGGTCAATCCGTTCCGCGGTCGGATCGGTGAGATCGAGTGGTCCGCCGCCGGCTGAGCGACGATCCCGAGGTTCTGCTCCACGCCGCTCGACGCGGCGACCGGGAGGCACTGGAGGCGCTGCTGCGCTCGGTCCACGGACGGGTTCTCGCGGTGTGCCAACGGATGCTCCGCGACCCTCTCGATGCTGCCGACTGCACCCAGGAGGCCCTGGTACGGATCGTGCGAGGCATCGATGGTTTCGACGGGCGCTCGTCGTTCTCCACCTGGTGCCACCGGGTCGCGGCGACCACAGCACTCGATGAGATCCGCCGGCGCGGTCGTCGACCGATGACCGTGCCCGAGACCACTACCGAGCCAGCCTCATCCACGACATCGCCCGAGGACTCCGTCATCACGACCGATGCCATGCGGGACATCGGTGACGTCCTCGCCACCCTTCCCGAGGAGTTCCGACAGGCCGTCGTGCTGAGCGATGTCGCCGACCTCGACTACCCGACGATCGCGACGCTGCTCGAGATACCGGTCGGCACGGTGAAGTCACGGGTCGCGAGGGGTCGGACGATGCTGAGAGAACGCATCGGGAACCACGGTGATGGTGGGCGACGTCGAATGGGAGAGGAGTGATGGAGATGGACGAGCGGCCGATCGACGACGGGAGCGACATCGAACCGTTGCCCGACGAGATCCTCGCTGAACTCCGCGCGGTTCCCGTCGACGAGTTGGCGCGCGAACGCGCGATCATCGCCGCGCTGGCCGAGGCCCCCCGAACGACCCGTCGCGCCGCTTCACCGCTTCCCCTCGCTG
>RGGX01000170.1 GCA_010024485.1 Actinomycetota bacterium
CCGGTGTGAGCTCGTAGCGCCAGCGGTGCTTGCCGAAGTGCGCCCAGGCGATGAGTCGGTCCTGCTCGAACTCGACCACCCGGTTCGAGATCCGGTACGGGAGCGGCCCCATCTTCATCGACATGCCGAACCGGGAGCCCAGGGTGAGCAGCTGGGAGGCGCCGCGGCTCGCTTGGACCATGCCCGATCCGTCGAAGGAGGCGTGCTTCGCCGGATCCTGGAGGAGGGCGAAGACCTCACGTGGCTCGGCAGCGACGAACCTCGTAGCGGAAACTCGACGCTCGGACATGCCGGCAAGGTACCGCCGAGCGGATGGGTCTGTCGCTCGGTGCTCAGCTCAGCTGTGCTTCACGCCAGCGAAGCGCTCGACGTCGTCGGGATGGCCGGCGACGACGATGTGGTCGTTCTGCCCAAGGACCGTCTCGGCCTCGGCGTAGGTGAACTTGCCGCCCTCGGGCTTGATGCACACCACCGTGACGCGATATTCGGCGCGGATACCGGCGGAACCGAGTATCTGGCCGGCGAAGCGCTCAGGAACGGTCATCTGGGAGATGACGAACTCGTCCTCCTCGCGGAGTTTGCCGGCCTCGACCTCGGTGTTGAGTCGCACGAACTCCTCAAGTTTCCCGGTCACGAGGTGAGCGACTCGTTCGCCCATCTCGGCCTCCGGGAAGGTCACGTGGTGGACGTTGAGCGTGGAGAGGATCTTGCCGTGCTCGGCGGTGATCGCCTTGGCCCACACGTTCGGAATGCCCATCTCGACGAGCAGAGCTGCGGTCAGGAGGCTGGCCTCGATGTTGTTGCCGATGCAGACGACCACGGTCTTGGCCTGGTCGACACCGAGGAACTTGAGTGTCCGTTCGTTCGTCGTGTCACCGGTGGCTACCGAGGTGAAGTCGTCCTTGTGTAGTTCGATCAGGTCAGCATTCCGGTCGATGGCAAGCACTGAGTGACCGAGGCGGGAGAGCTCCCTCCCCAAGGCCAAACCGAACCGACCGAGACCGATGACAACGATCTCGCCTCGGTGCTCGAAGCGTGAGCCGTCGAGCATGCTCTTCATGTTGTGGATGATTCGCTCAGCCAATGATCGGTCGCTCCTCTGGGAATCGGTACGGCAGGTCAACGTTACGCAGGGCGAGGGCGGTCACGAACGTGACCGGCCCAATCCTGCCCGCCAGCATGACCAACACGAGCAGCACCTGGCAGGCGGGCGGAAGATCTCCGGTGATGCCGGTGGACAGCCCGACCGTGCCGAAGGCCGACGCCGCCTCGAACAGCGCGGGGGTCAACGAGATGTCGGCAGCGGCCATGAGGACCAGCGCGGTGCTGATCACGAGGCCGACGGAGAGCAGGGCAACCGTGATCGCCTGACGGATCAGACGGCGCGGGAGGCGGCGGCCGAAAGCGTTCACATCGCGCTGTCCCCTCGCTTCCGCCCAGATCACGAAACCGAGCACCGCGAAGGTGGTCACCTTGATCCCACCGCTCGTTGACGCGGGGCCCGCGCCGACGAACATCAGGGTGCTCATGAACACCTGAGTCGGCTCGCCGAGTGCGCCGACGTCGATGCTGGAGAAGCCCGCTGTCCGGGCCGTTCCCCCCTCGAACCAGGCGGTGAGGATCTTCCCCCCGGTGGCCATCGGGCCGAGGGTGTCGGGGTTCCTCCATTCGGCAATGGCGATAACGAGCGGGCCGAGCACGAGCAGGACGCCAGTCGTCGCCACGACGAGTTTCGTGTGCAGCATCCAGCGGCTCACGTTGAGCCGACCGGGCCGGTAGCCGGAGCCCTCCTCGCCGCGCACCTTCCGGGCGATGTCGACGATGACGGGGAAACCGAGGCCGCCGATGATGAACCCAGCGCTCATGGCGAGCAGCACGATCCAGTCGGACGCGTAGGGAATCAGACTGTCGGAGTTGAGCGAGATGCCGGCGTTGTTGAAGGCCGAGACGGCGTGGAAGACCGCGCTGTAGGCGGCCCGCCCCGGCGTCTCGCCGTAACTGACCGTGAAACGGATGAAGAGGACAACTGCGAGCAGACCCTCCACAGAGACCGTGATCTGACCGACACGTTTCATGATCGACTTCAGGTCTTTGTCGTCGATCGATCCGAGTTCCGCGGTGGTCAGCATCCGTTGTCGCAGTCCCATCCGGTGGGAGGCGATGATCGCCAGGATCGACCCGAGAGCCATGATCCCGAAGCCACCGATCTGGATCAGGGCGAGGACGACCAGTTCGCCGGTAAGGGAGAGCGCTGAGATGTCGAAGGTCGCAAGGCCGGTCACGGTCGATGCTGAGGTCGACATGAAGAGCGACGCGAGCAGACCCGGATGTTCGCCGTCAGCTGCGATGGGGAGCCGAAGGAGCAGCGTTCCGACCGCGATGAGGCTGCTGAACGCCGCGAGAACGAGTCGGGCCGGATTGTGGGCGGCCCGCACGAGTCGACGCCGTGGCACGGGGCGACGTTACCTCCGTCGCGGCCGAGGGAGAGTCGAAGCCGGTCCGGGCGGTTAGGTCGATTCGGGGGTGGTCCCCCGCAGACCGCTAGTTTGTGCGGTCATGGGTCAGATGGTCGGAGTCGTCGAGCGAGCGAGCGCATCCCAGGGAGTGGTGCGCTTCGAGACCAATCGAGCGCTCTCCGGACAGGGGCACGAGCACTACACCTCGGTCTC